>DRJC01000047.1 GCA_011052365.1 Ignavibacteria bacterium | reverse complement strand
TTTTTATATTTCTGTTTTTTGAAGGTTGTGCAAAAGATCAAAAAATTAAAGAAAAAACATTTATTAAAGTTTATGCCGACCTTGTAATTGTTCGCGATTCTTTAGCTGCGGATTCCCTAAGTTTTACTAATGAACAAAAAGTAATATTTGCCCGCTATAACGTTACCCAAAAATTATACATAAAAACTTTGGATTATTATAAAAAGAATCCTGATGAATGGAAATCCTTTTTCAAAAAAGTTATTGCTTACCTGCGTGAGAAAGAAAAGAAGAAACCTTAAATTTTGCTACAACTATTCTTATCATCGGATATGTAATTTCGTGTGGGAGCCTTTCTTTTAAATCTTTTAGATTTACAAATCCTTTATTTAATTCGTGATTAATTGTATTTGTAATTTCATTGCCCAACAAATTATTAATTTCAAGTTCCGGGTTTAATTCTAAAATAGATTCAACATGCATTGAGACCACTGTATCCGATAGTTTCCTAATTTTTGAGATAGCGTTAAGCGAATAACCCTCTTTCAAAAGGCGTAAAGTCTCATTAACATTAGGTGGAAGGTTTTTATCTTTATTATTTTTTTCTTCAAAAATCTTTATTTCCTCTATTAAATCACTTCCAATTTTATTGAACATCCTTTTAGTAAAATCTTGAATATCCATCAATTCATATTCCGTAACGGGTTTTTCTTCGGCTATTTTTTTGAGTATTTCATCGGGACAAATTAAGGCGGGCTTTTGTAAAAATTTCTTCGCTGTATTTTGTCTGACTGTTTTCAATTGGTTGTATAGTTCTAAACTTTCATTATACTTGTTTTCTATTTCATCAATCTCATTGTCTTCATTATCGTTTATTGGAATTGACTCTTTCCCTTTGTTTGTAATTTTTATTCCTTCATTCCTTTTACCGGGTTTAAGTAATAATTTATTTACATATAAACTCTCGATCATATTTATCAGTTCTTCTTTTGTAAAATTGATACAAGAACCGTAAAAATCCATTTTGGTATAAGAAGATATTTTGCTTTCTCCTTTTAGAATTTTTATCAAATCATTTTCACTTAATATATCTTCATTTTGATTTATTGTACTGAGAATAATTTCTTTTATGTAACCGGATGAAGAGTCCGAAAAATTTTGTCCTTGTTTGCATACATCACATTTTCCGCAAGAATAACCTGTTGTGTCTTCACCAAAATAATTTAATATATATTTGAACCTGCATTCTTTTGTAAACACAAAACCCAACATTTTTTCAATTTTTTCTTGTCCCAACAAGTAAGCAGAATTTATTTTTTTAAAATCAATTTGCAGCCTGTCGGTACTTACTCTTTGTGTTGACAAGGCAACATAATTACCGCTTACATTTTTTTTAAATGTTAAAACACCAAGGTCATTCAGTTTTCCGAAATTATCATTTATAATATTTAAATTAAAATTCAGCTCTTTTGAAATATCAGTTAAGTTAATACTAACTGCTTTATTAAAAATAGCTCCGCCGTATTTTTTAACAAGGTACAACAGCAATTCTTTTATACTGAAGTTGTGAGTTTTTTTAATAAATGTCTTTAATTTATCAGGGCTAAAATTTATTTTTAGAGTCGTCTTCTTGTTATAATTAGATATTAATTTTATATACCCGCTTGATTGAAGCGTATTTAACGTAGAATAAAGCAAGCCGTTGTTTAACTTTCTTTTAACACAGGTATTTATAAAATCAGTATTGATAAAAATCTCATCATCATTTATAGAACCGACAGCGACATTTCCGTAGTCGCAAATGGCATTATAAACATCTTTTATTAATTGCTTATCAGGATTTGAATTAAGAAGGAAATAATTGTGTATGTTCATATCCGCTTTTTCATAAAGCAGGAATGAGTAAGAATCTTTACCGTCCCTACCCGCTCTCCCAATTTCCTGGTAATAATTTTCTATTGTACTTGGAGTATTATAATGAATAATTAAACGTATATCCTTTTTATCAATACCCATTCCAAATGCATTAGTAGCGGCAATAATTTTTATTTTGTCATTCTGAAAATCATCCTGTATTTTTATTCTGATTTCAGGATTAAGTCCGGCATGATAATAATTGCATCTTACTTTGTGTAAATTCAAATATTCGGTTATTTCTTCGGAAGATTTTCTTGAGCTTGTATAAATAATAGCCGGTGAATGGAATTGTTTAATTAGTGATAAAGTTGTTTCCTTTTTCTTTGTGGTTCGGATAACATTTATAAAAAGGTTATCTCTTTCAAAACCTTTAACAAATATTTTTGGTTTTTTAAAATTTAATTGTTTAATAATATCATCTCTTACTTCCGGGGTTGCTGTAGCCGTAAAAGCAGAAATATGTTTGGCTGAAATATATTCGGCAAAATTTTTAATCTTTCTGTAACTTGGTCTGAAGTTATGTCCCCATTCACTTATGCAATGAGCTTCATCAACAAAAAGATATGTCGGTGACAATTCCTTTATTCTTCTTGCAAATTCTCTATTCTCTAATCTTTCCGGGGAGACTAATAATATTTTCAGTTTACCGAATGTGATATCCTGCATTACATTTTCATACTGTCTATAATCCATCGAACTATTTACAAATCCTGCAATCTCTTCCTCTTTATTTAAAGTGTCGACTTGATCTTTCATTAAAGCAATTAACGGAGAAATAATAATAGAAAAATTGTTTGAAACTATTGAAGGGATTTGATAGCAAATAGATTTACCGGCTCCTGTTGGCAGAACAGCTAAAACATTGCTCCCTTCCAAAATATTATTTATAATTTCCAGTTGATTCGGTTTGAAAGATGAATATCCGAAATATTTTTTTAGTGCTTGCTGTGGTGTCATTTTATTAAGTATGGAAATAACAGTTCAAAAATATTTTTTAAGTTATAAAAATTAGCTGAAAGTTTTCAGTGTTTCAGAAGTTTTACTTTCTTATTATTTAGAAGTTTGTTTTTGCTTTTATTATAAAAATAGAAAAAAGTTATAATAGCGCCATTATTTGAATTTAATCATTAGTATTATATTCGTAATTTAAACGCTATAAAAAATTTTGATTATTAATTAAAAGTATATCTTTATGGGTGAAAATGATCTAAAGTTAGAAGACATTTTCGGTTCGACTCATTTTTCAAATGATGCCGACGGTATAAATCTAATAGCAATAATAGGTGCAGGGATTATTGGTCAGGGTTTGGCTCAAACAATTGCCGGAGAAGGAATAGAAGTTATTGTAGTTGAAAAGGATGAGGAACACCGAAAAAACGCTAAAGAACAACTCTCGGAATCACTTGACCGGGACATTAAAAGATGGAGTGTAACGGAATCTGAAAAGAAAGCAATATTGAGCAGGATAACTTGGGAAAAATCATTAGAAACTATTAAAGAATGTGATATTATAATTGAAGCAGTTGATGAAGATTTCAAATTGAAAAAAGAAATTTTTCAAAAACTTGATCAACTTGTAAAAGAAAGCACCATCTTTGTATCTAATACATCCACATTGAGTCTTACAAAAATTGCTGAAACCACAAAAAGACCCGAGAAAATAATAGGAATGCATTTCCTTAATCCTGTTCCCAAAATTCCTTTGGTTGAAATAGTGAAATGTTTTCATACTTCAAATGAAACGGTAAAAATTGCGAAATTTTTTGCTTCAAAAATAGGTAAAACACCTGTTGAAGTTTATGAGTATCCGGGTTTTGTTACTACCCGTGCTATTGTTCCTTTATTAAATGAAGCAATGTATATTTTAATGGAGGGTGTTGCAACTGCAGAACATATCGATACGGCGATGAAGCTTGGGTATAACTTTCAAAACGGTCCGTTGGAAATGGCGGATATGATGGGTCTTGATGAAGTGTTAGCCTGGATGGAAACCCTTTGGAAAACTCTTGGTGAGCCGAGGTACAGAGCTTGTCCTATTTTACGAAAACTTGTTCGTGAAAGAAAACTCGGTAAAAAAACCGGTGAAGGATTTTACAAATATGATAAAAACGGAAAAATTGTCTCGTCTTCATTTTAATTAGATTTTAAGGAAAACCAATGAAAGTTCTAGTGTTAAACAGCGGAAGTTCATCAATTAAATATCAGCTAATTGATACGGAAAAAAAGTCTCAATTGGCAAAAGGTGTAGTAGAAAGAATCGGTATGTCGGGTGCGGTTTTATCACAACAGCGGTATGATGGCGACAGTCTAAAAATAGTAGGTGAAATATTAGATCATTCAATGGGGATTGAATATGTGTTGGGAGTTTTGCTCAGTAAAACACACGGTGTAATAAGCTTTAAAGAAGAAATAGAAGCGGTGGGTCACAGGGTTGTTCACGGTGGTGAAACTTTTTCAGATTCAATTTTAATAACGGATGAAGTAATAAATGTTTTAAGGGATAATATTGAATTAGCACCGTTGCACAATCCTCCGAATATTAAAGGTATTCAAGCTGTAAAAAGAATCTTACCGGATGTTCCCCAATGTGCAGTTTTTGACACTGCTTTCCACAGTACTATGCCGCATAAAGCATTTTTATACGGCATTCCTTTTGAGCTGTATAAAAAATATAAAATTAGAAGATATGGTTTTCACGGTCCGTCTCATTGGTACGTATCCAACAAAGCAGCTGAAATGATGAACAAAGAATTTTCAGATCTCAAAATTGTGACGGCACACCTTGGTAACGGCTGTAGTATGGCTGCAATTAAAAACGGTAAATCTGTTGATACTTCAATGGGTTTTACACCTCTCGAAGGTTTGCTTATGGGAACAAGAAGCGGCGATATCGATCCTTCCATTATTACCTTTTTGATGGGCAAAGAAGGACTTACCCTTTTTGAAGTGAATACATTACTTAACAAACACAGCGGACTTACCGGTGTCAGCGGTGTCAGTAGCGATATGAGAGAAATTCTTTCAGCAGTGGATGAAGATAACAAAAAAGCGATTTATGCTTTTGATATTTTCTGCTACAGAATCAAGAAATATTTAGGTGCTTACGCTGCAGCGATGGGAGGTTTGGATGCATTTGTATTTACCGGGGGTATCGGCGAGAATGCACCTAAAATAAGAAAAGAAGTATGCCGTAATTTGGAATTCCTTGGAATTGAAATAGATGAAGAAAATAATAATGCAAATAGTGACCTGATTTCTAAGGAATCATCTAAAGTAAAAGTCTTTTGCATTCCAACTAATGAAGAACTTGTAATAGCCACGGATACTGAAAAGATTGTTACAAATGCCAAGAAATAATTTTACTATTTTAACTAAATATTTTTAGTAAAATTTCTTATTTTCATTAATAATTCACCCAGAGTTTTATATGACTATTGAAATAATTTTTCTTTCATTTATTCCATTATTTGTAGCTATTGATATAGTCGGTGTTACACCTCTTTTTATAGGTTATATTGAAGGTTTAGATAAAGAGAATAGAAAAAAATTAGTAAGGGATGCGGTAATAACCGCATTTGTTTTAGCCGTTGTTTTTTTATTAGCCGGTAAGTTAATCTTCAATTTTTTGGGTATAACCATAAATGATTTTCAAATTGCCGGTGGAATTATACTTCTTGTTCTTGCAATAACCGATATTATGTCAACAGGAGATCAAAGAAGAAACCCCGGGAAAAACATTGGTGTTGTTCCGCTTGGAATACCGCTTATTATGGGTCCTGCGGGATTAACGACAATCATAATGCTGGTAAATAATTTCGGCTATTTGGCAACAATATTATCCATTGTATTTAATTTTATTATAGTGTGGGTAATTTTAGCTAATGCAAATTTATTTATAAAAGCCGTTGGAGAAGGCGGGGCTAAAGCTTTTGCTAAAGTAGCTTCATTATTTATGGCGGCAATTGCCGTTATGATGATAAGAGTAGGAATTATTGGAATCATAAGTTCATTTAATAATTGATATTTCACCTTAAATTTATTAACCTTATAACATTCAAAGATTATAAAGAAACATGTATTTAGGTATTAGTAGAAAATCAGTATTAGTCACGGCTGCAAGCAAAGGCATCGGAAGGGCAATTGCGGAAGAGTTTGTATCCGAGGGAGCCAAGGTAGCAATTTGTTCGAGGAACAAGGAACACCTTCTGAAAACTTCGGATGAAATAAAAAATAAATTTGGAGTAGAAGTCCTTTGGTGTGTTTGTGATTTAAGTAAGAGAAAAGATATTGAAAATACAATCAATGCCGTTAACAATGAATTCAATGGTATTGATATTCTTGTAAATAACTGCGGAGGTCCACCCCGTGGTAATTTTCTGGATTTTGAAGAAGAAGATTGGCAGTCTGCAATAGACCAAGTTTTTTTAAGTGCCGTAACGGCAACTAAACTTGTTGTCCCTAATATGATGGAAAAAGAATGGGGGAGAATAATAAATATTACTTCCATCTCTGTTAAACAACCCGTTGATAGCCTAATTCTTTCCAACGCAGTTAGAACAGGGCTAACCGGACTAGCTAAATCCCTAAGTAATGAATTAGGAAAATATAATATTACGGTTAATAATGTTGCTCCCGGTTACACGCTTACAAACCGTTTATATGAACTGGCTGTGAGCAGAGCCAAAGAAATGAACACCTCTCACGAAGAAGTTTTATCAGAGATAGCGAAAGGAATACCGATGAACAGACTTGCTGCACCCGAAGAGATTGCTGCAACGGTTGTGTTTTTAGCTTCAATGAAAGCAAGTTATATTACCGGCTGTACCATACCGGTCGACGGCGGGTACATAAAAGGATTGTAGGGTAATTTAAGATTTATTATTTATTATTTTATATTTTTAATAAATCGGAATAGGTTTTAGGATTTTTGCAAAAGAAACTTCTTCTCTTTTTGAAAGATTGAAAATTCGGACTTGACGAAAGGGGTAGGGGATGAGTTCCTAAATTTGATATACAATTTTCACACAAGCTTTAAAACGGACGGCAATGTTTTAAATTCTAATATTTCCGTCACATTTATGTGACGGTTTATTCACTTGAAAACAAACATGGGCTTTAGCCCCATAATCTTGTTTGTTAAGTTGACAGTATTGTTCTTTAAAAAAAAGAGTCCCTTTGTAAAATTCTAAAACCTATTAGATTACTATCCATTTCTTACAGCTTAATATTTTTCTAACAAATTATTAATTGAAGGAACACCCTTACATTTTAATTTCTCATATATTTTCTTATACGATCCTTTACTATCAAATACCTCTTTATACCTCAAACAGATTTTATATTCGTAACCTTTTAATTTAAATGACAATCCGTATTTGTGAGCATCGAACCCTGATATTATAAATTGCAATTTTGTCTTGAAGTCTTCATAAATGTAAAAATATTTTCTTGAGTTTTTTATATCCAAGGCTTTAGCAATACTTGTAAACACATACGTTCCGTCTTTACTTATTTTAGAATAAGAATCTTTTAGTGTAAAGTTAGATCTATCTAATTTATTATTATAAATAATTAGAGCTTTATTTCCACCGTATTTATTTATATATGCAAATACATTTTTTTCAAATTTTCCATTTTTTAAAATTGCCGCAAAGTATTCAAAATGTTTTACTCCGCTGAATAATTTTCTCATTTTCATCAAAGGGAAAATTTCATATTTGTGCCAATTGACAAATCCTTCATCTGCAATTTCATTATCGTGCGGTTTGTAATATTCCATCCCGTATTTTTCATAAAATCCTTCAATCTGCCCGTGGGCAAAAAGAGGAAGTCCGGGCAATGTTAACATCATTATTGTTACCCCCAGGTATTTATCACCTTTACCGAATTTATTTATCACGGGTTCTTCATCAGGGTTACTCAAAAAATTAACAAGTCTTGTTAAAATTTCAGGGTTATCATTTAATATATCTTTAACCATTTGATGATAATTTTCGTTTTTTTCTTGAAGCAGCATATTCATAAAAGCACTGTTGTAAACCCTGTTCATTCCGAGTTCTTTTATAAAATACCACTCTGTCATCCAGTATGTCTCGGCAAAAAGGAAGATATCTCTTTTGCTCTTTTTAATTTCATCTGTCAGATCTTTCCAAAATTCATTTGGAAATTTTTTATTAAAATCTTTCTCTTCTGTTGTTGCCGTATATCTTGACGGTATTGGAGATAATTCAAAAGGATTCGGATACCACAATCTTGCAAAATGATATTTCGTCAGCATCATTGCAGCATCAATTCTTACGATAGGGAAAAGCCTACTTATTTTTTTTAATTGATTGATCAATGCACGGCGTACTTTAGCTTTCGATAAGTCCAGTTGTGCCGTATCATTCCACGGCATACTTGTTCCGTCGTTGCCGTGATAAATGTACCTGGTTTTTCCTGTTTTTACTTCTTTAAATTGAAATACAACAGCAGCATCTTTTCTTGAATAATACCCGTCTTCAATTTTTATTTCGTAATCTTTATTGCTTGATAAATTCTCACCGGTAAATGAGTAATTACTAAAAGGTTTATACTCAGTTTGTATAAAATAATCAGGATGTTTAAAAAGCCAATCCGAAGTAATGCCTGTATGATTGGGTACAAAATCGCAGGCTAATTTAATCCCGGTATTTTTTGCTCTTTTTGATAAATCCAACAAAGCTTTTCTTCCGCCCAAATTCTCAGCTATTTTATAATCATAAATTGAATATGCCGACGAAACACAATCGTAATTGCCTGTTAATTCTTTAATCCTTTTTGAAGCCGTACTTCTCTCCCAAATACCTATTAGCCAAAGTGCATTAAAATTTCTATCAGCAATTTCTTTTAATTCTTCATCAGGAATTTGGTCTAATCTCTTAATTTGTTTGTTATATTTTTTACTCAATTGATTGAACCAGACAAGGGTATGCTTTGTTAGAATAATTGTGTTGTTCATCCAGGCTTTGTCTTTTGAAAAATTTGGCATCTTTCTATTCAATCCTTTTTCTCATCTAATTAGTAAAATTTTGAATTTTGATTCTAAAGTTAATTATAATATATTTTCAAGCAACCTCCGATGTTACATCATTAAAATTAAATAAATATTTATAAAACCGTTCCATTATTTGGGGAAATATCGGAGGTTTTTCCAACATAATCTGTAAAATAAGATTCCCGATATCTTGAAGATATCGGGAATCTAAATATTCTTAATAAAGAGGAATGGTAAAGTTGCCAAATTATTACAAATTTAGCAATATAAGTTGCTAAATTTATATAAATATGTTAACTTTAATAATAAATTATTAGGGTTAAGGCAAATGTTAAATATATGGTACAAAAGATATTATCAAAATGAATTTGAAAAAATATTAAAAAAAGGCAAAGTTTTTGTCTTGGAGGGTCCTCGTAGAGTTGGTAAGACAGAGCTTGCCAATAAGATGGTTTCTTCATTCAGTGGGAAAATATTTAAAGGAACGGGCGATGATATTTTATTACGTGAGATTTTAGCTTCACAAAATTTACAAAAGATAAAATCTAATTTTAGCAATTATGATATAATATTTATTGATGAAGCTCAAAGAATTCCAAATGTAGGAGTCGGTTTAAAAATTTTAATTGATAATTTAACAGACGCAATTGTTATTGTTACTGGTTCATCTTCTTTTGACCTGACCAATAAAATTGGTGAGCCGCTTACCGGTAGACAAATTAAAAGGAGTTTGTTTCCTATTTCTGTGGTGGAATTAAATTCTCAATTTGGAGGTTTTAAAATAAATGAAATGTTAGAAGAGCTTTTAATATTTGGAAGCTATCCTGATTCTTTAAAAACAAAAGATAGAAACGATAAAATTGAATATCTTATGTCTTTAAGAGATTCATATTTACTTAAAGATATTTTAGAAACTGAGAATATACGTTATTCTTCTAAATTATATGAGTTGTTAAAATTACTTGCTTTTCAAATTGGAAAACAAGTCTCCCTAAACGAACTTAGTAACAATTTGGATATTGCAAAACAAAGCGTTGAAAGGTATCTTTATCTTCTTGAAAAAGCTTTTGTAATTAAAAAAGTCGGCGGATTTTCGAGAAATCTAAGGAAAGAAATAGTTAAAACAGCGAGGTATTATTTTATAGACAACGGAATAAGAAATGCTTTAATAAATAATTTTAACGATTTAAGTTATAGAAATGACCAGGGTATGCTTTGGGAGAATTTTTTATTTATTGAAAGATTGAAAAAGAAGGAGTACAAAAGAATCTTCTGTAATGATTATTTCTGGCGTACATACGATAAAAAAGAAATTGACTTAATAGAAGAAAGCGATGGAGAATTGAGAGCTTTTGAATTTAAATACGGT
>DRJC01000046.1 GCA_011052365.1 Ignavibacteria bacterium | reverse complement strand
TTATGAATGATAATAAATATAAAATAGGTATAATCGGTTTAGGTCCTGTCGGACTTATACTTGCATCGCATTTTAAAGAAGCCGGTTGTCAAGTCTTTCTCTGTGATATTGACAAAGACAAAGTAAATCTTATTAAAAGTAAGGGTGTTGAGCTTAAGGGTGCTATTGAAAAAAACATTTTCTTTAATCATGTGTACACATCAATAAACGAACTTTTAAAGAACAATATTGATATACTAATAAGTTCTATCAAAGCATATCACGTTGAATCTGCTCTTAATCAAATAGATAAAGACAGTTGTAAAAATATGTTTTTGTTAATCGCTCAAAACGGAATTGACCTTCAACAAATGTATGCTTGTAAATTTAAGGAAACACAAATTCTTAGAATGGTAATAAATTTTGCCGGTAATTTAAATGCACCAAATGTTGTTAACGTTACTTTTTTTAATCCCCCAAATTATGTTGCTTCAATAGATGATTCACAAACCGAAGTATCCGGTTGGATTGCAAATATTCTTGATGGTGTAAACCTGAACACGATCAGCAAAGATTCTTTTACAATAACAGATAAGGTTTGGGAGAAGACAATTTTAAATGCTTCCCTCAGCCCGCTTTGTGCCATATCAAAACTAACAATGAAAGAAGCTATGGCAAATCCGGATACCTTAGAAATTATTGAACAAATTATTTTGGAAACAATAGAAGTTGCTAAAGCCGAAGAAATAAAATTAAGTGATAATTTTTTTAGGATTTGTATTAGATATTTGAGAAAAGCCGGGGATCACTTTCCTTCTCTCGCTGTCGATCTTTTAAACAACAGAGAAACAGAAATAGAGTTTTTTAACAGTAAAATAGTGGAATATGGAAGAAAGCATTATATCCGAACTCCATTAAATCTTACTTTTACCAACCTGGTAAAAGCTATGTCACATAAAAATTCTCAAAAGGTAAATGAAAATAAACCGGAAATTAAAACAAGTATTTTAGATCATTAGTTTTATTATTGGGTAAAAATAATATGAACAGCTTAGAATTTAATTATCACAAACCAAATACTTTAGAAGAAGTTTGTAACATTTTAGATAACAGTGAAAATGCCGCAATCATTGCAGGCGGTACTGATGTTTTGGTAGAAATAAAAAAAGGATTGAGACAAAACGACGATATTGTTTCGCTTAAAAAACTACATGAGTTAAAAATATTAAAAGAAGAAAACAACGAAATAATAATCGGCGCTGCTGTTACGCACAATGAAGTAAAAGACTCAACACTTATCAAAAATAATTTATCCGCACTTTCGGATGCGGCTTCAAATATAGGAACGGATCAAATCCGAAATACAGGTACAATCGGCGGAAACCTCTGCACGGGTGCATCTTGCTGCGATATGGCTCCTGTTCTGTTAGCTTATGGTGCTAAAGTAGAAATAGTTTCTTCTTCTGAAAAAAAAATCATCCCTATAAAAGATTTCTTTTTCTCACATAGAAAAACTTTGATTGGCAAAGGGGAAATTTTAACGAGGATAATCGTTCCGATTCCTCCACCAAAAACAGGGGTATGTTTTTTAAAATTCGGTTTAAGGGATGCGGCTTCCATATCGGTTGCATCTGTCGGGGTAATGATAAAATTAGTAAACGGTGTTTGTTCTGAAGCAAGAATTGCAATAGGGGCAGTTGCACCGGCTCCGAAATTATGCGATAAAGCAAGTGAGCTTTTAACCGGATTAACACCGGATGATTTATCCGACGACAATACATTATTAAAAGTTGCGGAAGCCGCAGCAGGCGAAGCCCTTCCACTTGACGACATAAGAGGAAGTGCCGATTATAGACGTAACTTGGTAAAGACTCTTACTAAACGTGCAATTTTAAAAGCAATAGCGCAAACTATTTAAAATTAGATTAAACGGAATACTATTGAAACAACTGATAAATATAAACGTAAACGGAACGGAAAATGAAGTTGCCGTTAATTCAGGTACAACTCTTTTAGATTTACTTCGAGAACAACTTCGGTTGACCGGGGCAAAAAAAGGATGCGAGCAAGGAGACTGTGGTGCCTGCACGGTTCTGCTAAACGGAAAAGCCGTAAACTCTTGTTTGGTTCTCGCAATTGAAGCTGACGGTCAAGACATTACAACAATCGAAGGATTGGCAGAAGGAGAAGACTTACATCCGATACAAAGAGCGTTTGTTGAAAAGGGTTCTATTCAATGTGGGTTTTGTACACCGGGTATGATTTTAAGAACAAAATCTTTTTTGGATGAAAACCCCAATCCAAGCAGGGAGAATATTAAAGAAGCACTATCCGGTAATCTGTGCAGATGCACCGGATATACAAAAATAATTGAAGCCGTTGAAACGGCAAGTGAATATCTAAAAGGTAAAGAACCGAAACCCATCGAATTTCAACCGCAGAAATCTGCTATGAATCTAACAGTGGTAGGTAAAAGACTTCCTAAAATTGATGCACCGGATAAAGCAACCGGAAGAGCTCAGTACACCGATGATATTGTTCTTCCGAATATGATATACGG
>DRJC01000045.1 GCA_011052365.1 Ignavibacteria bacterium | reverse complement strand
CCGACCGTATTAATTTTTATCATTTGTTTTTCCAATTTGGTTTTCTTTTTTCTAAAAATGAATTTATTCCTTCGTTTGCGTCTTCCGTTTCCATTAAATTATTTACGTAAAGATCCTCAAGCATAGGCAGCATTTTACCCACCAAATGATTGAATGTAACTCTTGATGCTTGAACCGAATAACGAAGAGAAGAAGCGCTTTTGTGTCCAAAATTTTCGGTAATCCATTTATCAATTTGATTGTTCATTTCTTCTTTATTATCAAAGACTTCCGTTATCAAACCGATTGCTTTAGCTTCTTCCGCAGTTATCGAGTTTCCCGTGATTAATAAATTTTCTGCTTTTGCATTACCTATTTTTAACGGAAGCATTACGGAAGCCGGCGGCGGGAAAACTCCGAGCTTTATTTCCGGTTGTCCCAAAACGGCGGATTTATCGGCAAACATAAAATTACAAACCAAGGCAAGTTCCAATCCGCCCCCGAGGCATTGTCCCGATATTTTAGCCAAGGTTGGAATTGATAAATTAAGTATTGAATAAAAGATGCTGTGAAATGTTTTCAGCATTGAGGCGGCATTTTCTTTTTTATGTTCTTCAACACTTGCACCGAAGGAAAAATGTTTTCCGGCGCCTTCAAAAGTTATTAATTTAAGATCATTTTTTTCTTTAAATGACGACAAAACCGAAAGTATTTCGTTCATCATAATGCTGTCTAATATGTTTGCCTTCCCGTCGTCAAGTATTATCCGGGCAACGGAATTATCGTGTGTGTATTCTACTTTAATTTTATTCATTTTATTTCTTTTTAATATTTAATCAATCCGGCAATCTTCTTTAGATTACAGAAGTAAATATATTAAAAACCAATAATTATAAACAGAGGGTTTGGAAGGTATTGGTAAGTTCAAAAAATATTGATACAGATAATTTCCTTGTTTAGGTTTAAGTAATGAAAATAATCAAATTTATTTTACTTATTATTTTATTTACATCAAGATTAAGTTATACAAATAATCTTGAAATAACAGTAGCAGTTGCGGCTAATGTACAATATGCAATGCGGGCGCTTAAAACCGAATTTGAAAAGGAAACCGGTATAAAGGCTGAAATTATTGTTGGTTCATCCGGGCTATTGACGGCACAAATTCAGCAAGGTGCTCCGTATGATGTTTTTATTTCTGCGGATATGAAATATCCAAACACTTTATACAAAAGCAAAATGGCTATCGATTCACCCAGGGTTTATGCTTTCGGTTCTTTGGTGATATGGACTCTTAAGAAAGGTATTAAATTAAAAAAAGATTTTACAGAACTTTTAAACAATAACATTCATAAAATAGCTTTGGCAAATCCAAGAATAGCGCCGTACGGGGTTGCAACTATACAAGCATTAAAATATTTCGGGATATATGATCGCATAAAAGACAAATTAATTTATGGTGAAAGTATTTCTCCGACTAATCAATATATAGTATCAAAAGCAGCAGATATAGGTTTCACTGCTAAATCGGTTGTAATGGCACCGATTATGATGAAAAAGGGAAAATGGCTGGAGGTTAACCCCTCTGCTTACAATCCAATTAAACAGGGTTGTGTAATATTAAAATATGGATTTGATAATCATAAAAAAGAATCAGAGTTATTTTACAATTTTTTATTCTCAAAAAAAGCTAAAAAAATCTTAATGAAATACGGTTATAAAGTAGTAGATAACAAATGAACGTGCTGATTGGCAAAATAGAAAAAGTTAATAGTAACGATTATATGTCCATTATTGAAATGAGTGCGAATAATGAATTGTTGAAAACCATTGTGATTGAAACTCCGTCCACTGCCCCTTTTTTGAAAACAGGAAATAAAATAAAAATCATGTTTAAAGAAACGGAAGTAAGTCTTGCCAAAAATTTTTCGGGGGGAATCAGTTTACAAAATAAATTAAAATGTAATATAAAAGAAATCAAAAAAGGGAAACTGCTTAGCAATATATTATTAGATTTTAAAGGAATTGAAATTACATCCATTATTACATCTTCGGCGGTGGATCAGTTAAAGTTAAAAACAAACGATACAGTAACAGCTTTAATCAAAACAAATGAAATAATAATATCACCGTAATGATAGATTTACGACCATTAGTGTTAAGCCTTGAGCTGGCTTTTATAACAGCCTTATTATTATTTATAATAGGTATTCCGCTGGCGTATTGGCTTTCCGGAAGCGATTTTAAATTGAAGCCGGTAATTTCGGCAATCGTTAGCATGCCTTTAGTGTTGCCTCCCACAGTACTCGGATTTTATTTACTAGTTGCTTTTTCTCCTTTACATTTCCCTGGAAACCTTATAAATGAGTTGTTCAATATCAGGCTGGTCTTTTCTTTTGAAGGTTTAATAATTGCTTCAGTGATTTATAGTTTGCCGTTTATGGTAAATCCTATTCAATCAGGATTGGAAAGTTTACCCCCAACATTAAAAGAAGCCTCTTATACATTGGGAAAATCAAAGTTTCAGACTTTAATAAAAATTCTTCTGCCGAATATCAAACCTTCATTACTAACAGGAATTGTATTGAGTTTTGCGCATACAATAGGTGAGTTTGGTGTTGTCTTAATGATTGGAGGGAATATTCCCGGAAAAACCAGAGTTGCTTCTTTGGCTATTTATGATGAAGTGGAATCGCTAAATTATCATAATGCTAATATTTATGCATTAATTCTTTTTGCTATAACGTTTACAATTTTATTAATAGTTTACATACTCAACGGTCGTTATCTAAAATTGACTAAAATTTGATAGTCTTACAATTATATAAGATATTAAAAACTGCTGCCGGCGAAATGCCTTTGGATATAAATATTCAAATTGAAGAGGGTGAATTTATAACGATTGAAGGTCAGTCAGGTGCAGGGAAGACCACTATTTTAAGAATGATAGCGGGATTATTAAAACCTGAGAAAGGGAAGATCGAAGTCGGGAATAATACTTGGGTTGATACCGAAAGCAATTGTTTTTTACCGTCGCAAAAAAGAGGAGTTGGATTTGTTTTTCAAGAATATTCGCTCTTTCCCAATATGACTATTATGAAAAATCTTGAGTATGCACTTGATAGCAAAAAAGATATACGACAAGTAGAAGAAGTTATAAATATAATGGAGCTTGAAGCATTAAAGGAAAGGTTTCCCCAAATGCTTTCGGGCGGACAAAAACAAAGAGTAGCATTAGCAAGAGCAATTGTTCGAAAGCCTAAAATTTTACTTCTGGATGAACCGCTTTCTGCACTCGATACCAGAATGAGAATAAAGCTTCAAGATTATATTTTAAAAGTTCACCATAAATTAAAACTTACAACTATTTTAGTAAGTCACGATATTCCCGAAATTTTTAAAATGTCCGACAGAGTTATCAGATTAGACAAAGGGAAGATAACAAATACAGGAAATGCGACAGATGTTTTCCAAAAAAATTATATAAGCGGAAAATTTAGATTTGCCGGTGAAGTTTTGAAAATTGAAAAAGACGATGTGCTTTCTATCGTTAATGTTTTGATAGGTAATAATATAATTAAAGTAATAGCATCTGAAAACGAAGTAGAATCTTTATCCGTAGGAGATAAAGTTATGATCGTTTCAAAGGCTTTCAATCCATTGATTTTAAAAATCGACAATTAGTAATTATACTGCTAAACTATATAGTGTCTGGTCGGATATTCATAGCTCATTAAAAACAAAACACTTATGAGAATATTATTAGTCGAATATGTAGGAATGGTTAAAT
>DRJC01000044.1 GCA_011052365.1 Ignavibacteria bacterium | reverse complement strand
AGGTTTTTAAAACTGCTGAAGCAGTTAGATATTGCTTAACTTTCTAATGATCACCAGACTAAAGTCTGGTGCTGTCTTAAGTTGACAGCATTGCTGCGGTAGGCAGGCGGAGCGAAATATCTCAATTTTATAGCAAAATCAAATAATGAGATTCTTCACCCCACTCCGTTGCGTTCAGAATGACAATTTAATAACTAAATATAAACTGACAAATACATATTATACTTTATTGAAATCATTATAATATAATGCAGAAGATACTGCCTTAGAGAAGTGAGTGGAAAAGTAGTACCCCAAATAAAACATTACAAATTGGGGAAATTATACTTAAAATACAAACCATTCTTTTTTTTAATTTTTGGTTTTACAAGAAGAAAAATGTATTTTTCAGCCCTTGTATTTTCATATTTTAAAAAATAATTACATACTAAACAAAACGTAATTTAATGTCTCAACTAACTGTCCATAAGCAGGCCTAATCTGTTTATTGAGACAATGACTATAATCAAAATATAAAAAACTATGAATAGAAAAGAATTTATGCAGTACAGCGCTATGGGAATCTCCGGGCTGGTCTTGTTTCCAACCAACTTGTTTGCAAAAGAAACTAAAGCAGCAAATAAGAAGCTCTTTCCAACATCTTTACCGTTTTCAAAAAAGGGAGAATGGAAGGAGTTCGAACTAAATATAGGAATTTCAGAGCATGAATTAGCTCCGAGTATGAAAATTCATACCTTGGCATTTAATGGTACGGTTCCTGGTCCTGAGATTAGAGTTAAACAGGGGGATAAAGTAAGAGTAAAATTCAAAAACAACACAGAGTTAAATCACACAATACATTGGCACGGAATATATGTTCCTTGGCGTATGGACGGTGTTCCTTATGTAACACAAATGCCTGTAATGCCGAATCAGGAATTCATTTATGAATTTGTAGCGGAACCCTATGGTACTCATTTCTATCATTGCCATTGGGGTACACTGTTACATATGCAATCGGGCATGTTTGGAAGTATTATTATTGAAAGTGATGACGACCCTATTAAAAAAGCATTTCCATACGAGCGTGAGTATACATTGGTCTACTCTGCCCATGACGTTAACTTTGTAAGAAGAGAACTAAATGTGATGTTGGATAGAATGAAAGAGCGTTCTTACCTGGTGAAAAACGGAAGATTTAATGCAGAAAGATTTAACTTATTTAACAATGAAGAAGAACTTCTTAACTCAATTGAAAACGGCTACCAGCCTCCTTATTTGGTTACCCGAAGAGCACCAGCCGAGTTACCAACACCAAACTGGTTTACGGTTAATGGAAAATCGTACCCGTCCACTCCATATTTATATATAAAGTCAGGAGAAAAAATTCGTGTAAGATTAATTAATGCCGGTACGGAAAATCATCATTTACATTTGCACGGTCACGACTTTTGGATGGTCTGTGACGACGGTGTACCTCTGCCTCAGCCTTGGCAAAGAAACACTGTGTCTTTAAGTCCCGGGAAAACATATGATATCATTATTGAAGGAACCAACAGAGGTATCTGGACTTTTCATGATCACGATACAAGCCGGGTGACTAACAACGGTTTATATCCGGGAGGTAATTTATTGGCTTTGGTATATGAAGATTTACCAATGGAGGAAAGAATGGTTGGGGAAATGAACAACATGAAAATGGGCAAAGGAATGAATATGTTGCCTAAAATTGCTTTGGACGAATAATTATTTATTAAAGGAAATTTATGAAGATGAATAAAATAGTAGTCCTATTGCTGGGACTTGCTTCAATTGCTCAAGCGCAAGTTTCACCTGAGATAGAACTTGCTGCAAGAGGTGTAATGTCCGGGAATGTTAGAGTTAATAATATCAATACTGCTTCAGCCGTTAGTGATTTTTCCGATAGTCAGCTTCTGCTTGGCTTTAAACAAAAACTGTACAATTCCTGGAGAGCACAAATGGTTTTTGGGTTTCAGTTTCCCGATGCAAAGTCAAATCTTGGTCAAGTGTTCTACAATCATGTTTTCTTAAAATTAGAAAACCAAAAAAACGTCTTTAAAATAGGTAGGTCTACCACTCAAACTATTTTAGGTCAATTTCCAACACTCCGGGATGATGATGCCATTCAGTTTAATTACGCCTTAAATCCATTTTCTAATGGCTTAAATACACAGGACAATCAATACGGAAACGTAATCGAATACTCACACATATTTAAACAGCGGTACTGGTTAACAATTCATGGTGAAAATTTCACAAATTTGTCAGCCCCTGAAAACTTTGAATTAAATGCCTTTGGTGGTTCATTTCAGTATATTGTGCCTGAAAGTCAAAGGTGGAATAGAAACGTACTTCAGAGAATTGGGGTGAGTTACAATAGTTATTCAACCAACCGACCGGGGTATAGCGGCTATGCTAAATCACTTAAAAATATTCTTGGCACCATCACTCTAAATGTGAAACCTGATCCCGTCCATTTTATTGATTTAAAAGTGCAGGGAATTTATAATGTCGGATTTTCGGAAATTAAAAATATATTCAACTATCATGATTATGTAAGGACCCCTTCCTTTTCAACCTTCGGAACAATCAGGTATCTTTATCGTAAATTAGAAAGACCGTTCATTCAAACATCTGTGGGCTTTGGGTATAAATCTTTTTCAGAAGTAAAAGGGAGTGAACAGATTCTGGCAATTGCTAATGTATTTTACCGTTTAGGTGAAAATTTTGATGTGGGTTTTCAATACCGGTACATCAGTAATAATGGACAACTTGAAAATCTTTTTGGTAAAGAACAACACAGATTTCAGTTCACGTTGGTTTATTCAATAGATCAATTATTTAACAACCAATTTGACAACAGGAATTCACTTCTCAATTTAGAACATAATTACATTAAATAATAAAAATTACTACTATCAACAAAGTATAGAAAACATAAACTGATGGTTAGTGTTTCAGAGAGTTTATTTATCCTAAATAAACTTGTCGCCTCTTTTTCCTGTGAGCCAAAATACAGTGCATTAAAACGCAACATAAACCAAACGATAGCAACTTTAATAATGCAACTATTTCAAGACTTTTGTATTATACTATAAAAAACACTTGAATGAAGAACAACTTATAAAAGAAATCAAAAATAATCATGTACTTTTTGAAAAGATATATAACAAACATTATACAACTATCTTCAACTACTGTTACAGAAGAACAGGAGATTTTGATGCCTCAAAAGATATTACTTCAGAAACTTTTCTAAAAGCATATTTGAACATTCACAAATTTATTTGGAAAGGTATTCCTATTATAAGTTGGCTTTACCGGATTACTACTAATGAAATAAATCTCTATTACCGTTCAAAAAAATATAAACCAAAATTACTCAATAAGATTTACAGTGAAAATTTCATTTCCACAAATATTGAAAAGTTGGAAGAGGAAAAATTAAATGCCGAACTTGAAATGGAAAAACACGAACAGTTCCTGAAAGTTCAGAGTATGCTTAAGAAAATTCCCTTAAAATATCGGGAAGTAATAATCCTTAAATATTATGAAAGATTAAAAATTAAAGAAATAAGTATCATCTTAAACAAGAAGGAAGGTACGGTAAAATCATTGCTCTCCAGAGGTATTTCGATGCTTAGGAAAAAAATCTAATGCAACCTTTTTTAGACTGTGGAATTATATGTGTATGAGAAAAACAAAAAAAGATATTGAGGAAATCATGGAAAACTTAAAACCTCCAACAATTGATGTAAATCAGCACCAAAGAGAATTTAGGATAACACTACTCAACACTAAAAAATCTGCTGTTGCCGGAGCAATTTTGTTAATATTGCCTTTTCTATTTTTAAGCGGGGTTATACTCAAACATTATTTGCACATTGATTTATGGTTACTCACATCCGTTTACGAATGGATCGGAAATTTAGACCGACTATACGGTGACAATTCAATAATTAATTGGATTATCCGGATACTTCTTTTATTCGGACCCTTAATAGCCATAGGGGTAAACTTGCTTTCAATAACTCATTTAAGATATGAAAAGAACGTTAAAGAAATTGTTTTATCATTTAAACTAAGATGGCAGAATGTTTTAATAATACTAATTTGCTCTATAATTTTCTCAATCTTTTTTGTATATATTATTTTAGAAAACTTAAACTAAAATTAAGATAACCAAAATATGAATTTAAAAAAGTGTGTTAAGTTTTCGGTAGTGCATTAAATAATTTCGAGTCATTTTTGTGCTATGAAAAAACAGTTATCATTTCAAGAGAAATATCAGATTATCCTTAATAAGGATACCGGCTATGAAGGGATCTTTTTTACGGCAGTTAAAACTACGGGAATATTTTGCAGACCAAGTTGCCCGGCAAGAAAACCTAAGATTGAAAATGTTGTTTTTTATGATAGCATCCACGAAGCAATATTGAATGGATACCGCCCATGTAAAATCTGCAAACCAATGGTATTAGCCGATGAAACTCCGTTTTACATTCAAAACATTCTTAAAGAATTAAATGAAAATCCGTTTTTAAAAATTAAAGATTACGATCTGGAATTGAGGGGTATTGAACCCAATAAAATACGGAGATGGTTCAAAAAACATTACAGCCTGACTTTTCACGCTTATCAGCGAATGTTACGGATCAATACAGCATTTAATAAAATATCCAACGGAGAAGCTGTTACAAGTACTGCTTTTGATACAGGTTATGAATCTTTAAGCGGTTTCAATAGTAGTTATCAAAATATTTTTGGAAAGTCTGCAACTCAAATAGGGAAGATGAACGTAATCAATATCGTTAGATTCACAACTCCATTGGGTCCTATGTTTGGTTGTGCAACGCAAAAAGGAGTTTGTCTGCTTGAATTTACAAATAGAAAAATGCTCGAATCAGAATTCAAAGACATAACCAAAAGACTAAATGCTATAATATTACCAGGTTCAAATACTTACCTTGAACAAATGGAACAAGAAGTATCCGAATACTTTAATGGTAAAAGAAGAACGTTTACCCTTGCTTTGGATACACCCGGCACAAAGTTTCAAAATAGTGTTTGGGAAATTTTGCAAGAAATTCCCTACGGTGAAACCTTGTCGTATCAGCAACAAGCAATACGGTTAAATAAACCAAAAGCAGTAAGGGCTGTGGCTTCAGCAAACGGGTACAATCGTATTGCTATTGTAATACCTTGTCATCGTGTTATTGGAAAGGATGGTAATTTAAGAGGTTACGGCGGAGGTTTGGAACGAAAAAAATGGTTGTTGGATTTTGAAGAAAAAAATATGCAATTATAAAATAATGATGTTACGTACCGTTGAAACAAAGCCCTTACAATTTGTGATTTAAATAAGGAAGGAAGATACGGAGGAAGAATAATTTCCTTTAATGATTTGAAATTAAAAAATACGGTTTCTTTTAGAAACCGTATTTTTGTTTTTTAGTCTGCTTGAATTAAATAAATCAAATCTCACAACCACCAAAAATAAAAGTGTAAAGAAATTTTACACTTCGATAATATTTACCTGTAACAGAAGGTAACTTTTACCGATGAAAAACTACACCTATTAAATTTAATCCAAAACAAGCACCTTTATTTTAGTACGATTTTTGCAACATAAATCCGTTAGCTAACGGACTATTTTCTATTACTCAAGTTAGGTATAGATTCCCGAAATCTTTAGCTTTATAACGTTTACAAAAAGCAGAAAGAGATTTCGGGAATCTGAAAAAACAAAAGAGTTAAAAAAATGAGAACAAAACAAAAACTATTTCTCTTACTTCTGCTCTTTACCTCTGCCTTAACCTTTACCTTTTACTCTTGCAGCAGCCCGACAAACCCGGACTTACTTCCCTCCGTAAGTTTAACCGTTGACGGTGTTACCTCTACCGAAGCATTTATTAAATTAAGTACAAACAATGTCTCTTTGCCGGCAAGTGTTGCACTAAGCAGAAACAACAAACAAATAAACAACTT
>DRJC01000043.1 GCA_011052365.1 Ignavibacteria bacterium | reverse complement strand
CAATATTGTAGTTAAGGGCGGACCCGTCAAAGCCGGGCAAGCCCCCTACGCTTCGCTTCGGCGGGCAGGCGGGTGAAAAGAAACGCCGTTAGCTTTATAAAAAAGAGAGAAATGGAAATATACACATTAACTATTTCATTCCCTTATGATGAAGATGAGCAACCTTGGTATAGAACCATTGAGGTTAATGAAGATTTTACTTTAGTAAAACTTCATAAATATATTCAAACAATCATAGAATTTGATGATGACCATTTGTATGAGTTTTATACAGGTAAAAATCCTAGAAATAGAGCATATTCAGTTCCAAAGAAATCAAAACTGAACGAGATATATCCATTACAAGGCTATAAGCTATATTATCTTTTTGATTTTGGAGATAGCTGGTTATTTGAAATAAAAAAATCCAGAAAGAAAAAACTAGAAAATAAAAAATATAAATATCCTCTGATAATTGAATCAACAGGAATTAATCCAGAGCAATATCCAGAGTATGAAGATTAAAAAAGCTAACAAGAGCATAAACCGGATAGCAAAAAACGTTACGCGGTTATGCTGAACGTTATGTGTTTATAAATTAGTGTACCAATAGGAGAGGAAAAATGGTATTTAAATTCTTAATGAATAATCCGTTTGTTATTGGTTTGATTACAATACTTTTAATGTTGAGTGATTATTTCTTATCTCTTATACAGGAAAAAGAAAGAAGGGATCATTATGCAAAGCACTATCAAAGTTATCCAATTAATACAATTGAAGGAAGTCCAGCATTTCAGGAATCAGTTTCAAAATTAAAAATTCTAAATCCTAAGCACTTAACAGCAACGCTGGTTATAAGTATCGGTATCCCTTTTTTCCTATTTTATATACCTGATATTTTTCGAGAGATATTTCTTGGATATGTATGGGGACTTTTTTTAATTGTTATCGCACAACATTTGAGTAATTTAATAGGATATCGGGTAAGCCGGAAAGGTGTACACGGGAAGTTATTGCTGCATCAACGGACCGGGTTGCTTATTCAATCGGGCAGATACTTATCACTATCATTATTTTTATTAATTCTATCAATTCTATCTGAATCACAAATGATTTATGGAGTAACAATTGCGGGTTTCACATCAGCGCTGAGGTTATTTATCCGAAGTAAAAAAGTCGCGCCAATCGGAAAAGGAGATATGCCTCCTGAAATTATTAGTACAGAATAATTTAAATACTATATAGCAAATATTATAATCGGTAAAGATTCTAACCAATATAAAAAACACATAATCTCTCAAGCCGTCCGCCATAACGGAGGGAAAAGCGATGCAACTTTTTTTGTAATCTAAAGGCAGCTGACGGATATGTCGGTATTTTTGGGTTGTTTGTTATCTCCGCTGTGACGGATTATGGCTTAAAAGCAGTTCAGTTGTAAAAAATATTTTAGTAAATTTGATATTGTCGGGCAAAGTTAGTTCGCAGTTTAGGGATGCCGGTTATTTGAAACACCGTTATACCCAAAACCGGTGGCAGTATTATGAAAAATGAAAAAGAAATAATTGAAATTGTCAACAAACAACGTACTTTCTTTAATTCTTCGGTTACGCATAAATATGACTTCAGGATTGATCAATTACTAAAACTTAAAGAGGGAATTAAAAAGTTTGAGAGTCAATTTAGTGCTGCTCTTAAAGATGATTTAGGGAAATCTGAATTTGAATCGTATGCTACCGAAACAGGGTTCGTCTTACATGATTTAACCAACACAATAAAACATTTAAAAAAATGGATTAAACCAAAGAGGATAAAAACCCCGTTACTTAGTCAACCGGCATCAAGCCAAATACTATTTACACCTCTTGGTGTAAATTTAATTATCTCCCCATTCAATTACCCGGTTGGACTTACCTTTGCTCCATTAATAGCAGCCATTGCAGCGGGAAATACTGCTGTAATTAAAACTTCTGAATTGACCCCAACCTGTAGTATGGAAATTCAAAAGCTTATCGACGAAATATTTGATCCCGAATATATCGCATATATTCCGGGTAAAGTTTCGGAGACCACACTATTATTAAAGCAAAAATTTGATCATATCTTCTTTACCGGTAGTCCGAAAGTGGGTTCTATCGTTA
Organism: Ignavibacteria bacterium; assembly: GCA_011052365.1. GTDB lineage: Bacteria > Bacteroidota > Ignavibacteria > Ignavibacteriales > Ignavibacteriaceae. The sequence goes on along the minus strand of DRJC01000043.1, from coordinate 5,870 downwards.
TGGAAGCCGCAGCCAAACATTTAACTCCCGTCACATTGGAATTAGGAGGTAAGAGTCCTTGTATTGTTCATTCCGACGCTAACTTGCACATTGCCGTAAACCGCATAGTTTACGGGAAATTTATGAACGCAGGTCAAACTTGCGTAGCTCCCGACTACGTAATGGTTCATCAAAGTATAAAGGAAGAATTTCTTGAGAAGATAAAGCAACGTATCATTAACATGTATGGCGATGATGCTTCATTATCTCCTGATTTTGGGCGGATAGTAAATGAGCAGCATTATAGTAGAATTGTAAATCTAATCGACCAAGATAAAGTTATTGTTGGAGGTCAATTCAACAAAGCCGATAGATATATTGCTCCGACAGTTATGGAAAATGTGACATTGAAGGATAACGTAATGGCTGAAGAAATATTTGGACCTATTCTGCCGGTGATGGAATATAATAATTTTGACGAAATATTCGATACTATTTCAAAGCTTTCTCAACATCCCCTTGCCTGCTATATTTTCAGTGAAAGTAAAGCTGTTCAGGATAAACTGATTTCAGGTATTCAGTTTGGCGGTGGATGTGTTAATCACTGCATTCAGCATTTGGTAAATCCCAACCTGCCGTTTGGAGGTGTTGGAGAAAGCGGGATTGGAAGCTATCATGGATTTAACGGCTTTGAGCGTTTCTCGCATAAGAAAAGCATTTTAAAAGCAGTTTCCTGGTTTGACTTATCACTGATCTATCCTCCTTATCAAAAAAAAATTAAAACTATTCGTAGGATAATGAAATGATGATTGGTAGTATGAATGAGTAAAATATTTTAAATAAGTAAAAAGTCAGGACAAAGACGTATAAACCGTATGAAATGTCGCACCGTTAGTCTACCAAAACAAATGATTAATATTGAAGGAGAATTACATGTTTGATTTTATAATGACCGAAGAACAGAAAAAACTGCGGGATGAAGTTAGAGCCTTTACTAACTGGGTTCCCAAAGAAATGATTATGGATATGGATGCAGAAAAAATTCAATTTCCGCACGAGTATCTTAGAGAAGCCGGAAAAAGAAATCTGTTGGGCATAAGGATTCCCAAAAAATACGGGGGCAGGGGACTCAGTTGGGTTGATAACGCCATTGTCGCAGAAGAAATTGGAGTGGCAAGCTATTCACTTGCGTGTCTTTGGGGAGTCGGTGCCGATTTGGTCTGTGATGCAATAGTTAAATTCGGCTCGGAGGAACTGAAACAAGAAATTGTAGTTCCTTTGTTAAAAGGTGAAGTTTATGCGGCTGAAGGTTTAACCGAACCGAGAGGAGGATCCGATTTTTTCGGAGCAACTACGAGAGCCGTTAAAGAGGGAGAAGAGTGGGTTATTAATGGACAGAAACGATTTATTGTTGGTGCTGAAGGGGCTGACTGGTTTCTAATTTATGCCGCTACCAATCCCGGTGCTTCTCCTAATAAACGTTTATCCGCTTTTATGGTTCCAAGAAATGCGAAAGGACTGGAAACCCAATACATATACGGTCTTATGGGAGTTCGTGGCGGAGGCGCCGGTCGGCTGTCTTTGAAAAACGTGCGGGTTCCTGAACGTTTTGTTCTCAATAAAATTAATGGTGGGATTGATGTTTTCAAACACATGATGATTCCTGAACGCTTGGGAACCTCAGCCATGACAATCGGCGCAGTTAGACCTGCCGTTGAAATCGCAACCCGTTATACGTCCCGACGCAAAGCATTCGGACAGCCTATTATGAATTTCCAAGCCGTTGGTTTTAAAGTTGCTGATTGTGTTGCATTGCTTGATATGGCTCGTTCAATTGTTTATACCACCTGTCTCGCTATTGATTCGGGTAATACCGATCCCGGACGTATTCGACGGATGATTTCACAATCAAAAAAAGTTGTGAGTGAAGCAGCATGGGAGGTAATCAATAAATGCATGCAAGTTGTGGGTGGAATAGGATACACCAATGTTTATCCTCTTGAACGGATCCTACGCGATATTAGGCTTTCAATGATATGGGTGGGAACCAATGAAATTATGCAGCTTATAATTCAAACCGAATGGTACAAGGAATATCAAAAAAGATATGCAAAGGAAAATGTTCGCGACGTTGAAAAAGATTCTCCCAATGCTCACGAAGTAGAAGAAAAAGTTTACGAATAGTGATATGAGTATAACTACAGTAGATAATTAGGATAACAAATCATTCGATTTAATGTTGTGGGTGAAATGTCTTTCAATTTTTCAAGCTTGGTGTCAAAGTTTGGCATTTTAATTTTGCATTGTTATTTTAAATAAAAATTAACTAATATTTCGCAGCAGCCTTTTAATTCAAAATTGAATATGGGATAGACCATCTTTTTTTTCAACAGGCAGAAGGGTGAGAGGTTACATTATTAATAATAATCAAGGAGATGAAAATGATTTACAAAATATTGGGCATTATTATTTTGGTAGCGATTGCAATACAATTCATACCCTATGGCAATGAACACACAAATCCACCTGTTGTTTCTGAACCTATATGGGATAGTCCAACAACCGAGGCATTATTTTCACGTGCTTGTTTAAATTGTCACAGTAACGAAACACAATGGCCTTGGTATAGTAATATTGCGCCCATGTCTTGGTTAGTTCAAAGTGATGTAAATGAAGGTCGTGATATTTTCAATGTTTCTATGTGGGGAGTCCAAAAAAAGAATAAGGGAGACGAAGCAGCGAAAGAAGTTAGAGAAGGGGAAATGCCGCCTTGGTATTACTTGATTCCTCATTCGGAAGCTAAATTATCTGATAATGAAACAAAAGTATTAATAAAAGGACTTCTGTCAACATTTGGAAAAGAAAAAGGAAAAAATGTGCAGAAAGAAAATAACGATTGATTTATTGTTGTTATTGTTAACGAAGCACTGTACCGGAGATTTTATTCAAAGTAATGAATGCATCCAAAAATTAGAAAAGGTAAAATTATGAAGAATGTTTTTTTTCTTTTAATAATTTTTTCTGTCATTGCCGGTTGTAGCTCAAAAGAACCACAACCTGATAGTACAGGTAAGGTGCCATCAGACTATGCAAAAGAATATTACGCCGCAATAAATAAAGACGATTATAAAACATTGAAAAAGCTATATAGCAGAGGATACCTTCTATCAATAACAACAAAAAATGGTTTTTTGAAATCACCGGATGCTTCGTTATTTCAGCAGTCAATGAAAAGGAAAATGTTTAAACACAATAATTATATTTTCGACCAAAAGAGAAGTGGGTTTTCTAAATCAAATGCTGATGGTGTTTACTCTGTCTTAGCCAAAGTATTTTTTACTGATGAATACAAGCAGGTTTTTGAAAAAGAAAATAAATTTAAAGCCGATTATATCAATGATGAAGTGTGTTTTAAAATTGAAAATGGGGTATGGCGAATTACCGACAAGTTTAAAGGACAATAAAATCTAACAAATTATTCCACCCTACAGCGATATGTATACGGTAGTTTTTTCGGCATCGCTGTTATGCCTTCATTCGTCAGTTACCGGATTCCGGTGGACAAGCTGCATGGGTTCGTGAATAAATAAGTGCATTATAACTGGTAAATCTCCCATACCACTGAAGACATTCCTTTGTAACAAACTAAACATCCTATTTAAACTGTTCAGAATTCTTATCTATATCCGCCTACTACCGGACTTCTGTATGCGGCATTTTCATGATCTTCAAAGTGATTACAAAAGTTTAATATTTTAGTTTTATATTGTTGTAAAAAATTATTTTTTTAATAATTTAGGATTGTAGTTTTTTCCTGAAGGTGTCCTCTATCGGAGACCTTTGTACCCTTTGGGACAATCCGGCATTGCAAGTTACGAAGCCGAACAGAGTTGATAAAAAACAACGTAGTCAATGCGTAATAATGTGCAAGAATTAAAATGAATAGAAACATATTAGACATCTCCGAGGTTAAAAAATCATCAGTTAAATATCTATTTAATAAATTTTCTTCAAGCAAAAATGGATAACTTAAAAACCGAAATTGATTTTAGTAAACTTACGATTGATGAAAGTTTAAAACAGCTTAATGTCGATATCCAAAACGGATTATCACAAGAAGAAGTTGATATTAGACTTAAACAGTTCGGTCCAAATGCTCTTGAAGAAAACAAGGAAAGTTCACTACTCAAATTTCTATCTTACTTTTGGGGACCTATTCCCTGGATGATTGAAATAGCAGCTATTCTTTCCGCAGCTATTCAGCATTGGCCTGATTTTTTTATTATTCTGTTTCTTCTCCTATTCAATGCTTCAGTTGGTTTCTGGCAGGAACACCAAGCTGCCAGTGCAGTCGAAGCTTTAAAAAAACAATTGGCTATGAAAGGTCGTGCTAAACGTAACGGAAAATGGATGGGTATAGACTCTTCGAAATTAGTACCCGGAGACATTGTACGAATAAGACCGGGCGACATTATTCCCGCTGATACAAAATTGATTGAAGGTGATTATCTTAGCGTTGACCAATCGGCACTAACCGGTGAGTCGCTGCCGGTAACGAGAAAGACAGGAGAAATTGTTTATTCCGGCTCTATTGCCAAACAAGGAGAAATGGTGGCATTAGTAACTACAACCGGAAAAGACACTTTCTTTGGGCAAACTGCCAAACTCGTATCTGAGGCAAAATCCGTATCTCATTTTCAAAAAGCTGTTTTGAAAATTGGAGATTACTTAATTTATTTGAGTCTGGGACTTGCAGCCATTCTTGTTCTCGATGAACTTTTCAGAGCTTCTTCATTTATTACTTTAATTCAATTCACATTAATTTTGGTAGTTGCGGCTATTCCAGCTGCTATGCCTGCTGTTCTTTCCGTAACAATGGCTATCGGTGCAATGGTGCTTGCAAAGAAAAAAGCCATTGTAACCCGGTTAGAATCGATTGAAGAAATGGCGGGAATGGACATTTTATGCTCTGACAAAACCGGAACTTTAACACAGAACAAGCTTACATTAGGAGAACCTGCTCTATTCGGTGCGGATAATCCGCAGGAGGTTATTCTTGCAGGGGCATTAGCATCCAAAGCTGAAAATCAAGATGCAATTGATTTAGCAGTCATCGCCGGTCTTTCGGATTCAAAAGTTTTGGAAAACTATACTCAACAGAAATTTTTTCCTTTCGATCCGATTCATAAGCGGACAGAAGCAGATATAACGGTAAAAAACGGAAGTTCATTTAAAGTAACAAAAGGAGCTCCACAAGTTATTTTTAATATGTGCGATCTTCCAAAAGAAAAAGTGGAAAGCATACAAACTAAAGTTGATGAATATGCTAAAAAGGGATATCGTACGCTTGGAGTTGCTCGAACAGATGAAAATAATAATTGGAAGTTTTTGGGGTTATTGCCATTGTTCGATCCGCCGCGCGAAGACTCAGCAGATATGATAAAGCGTGCTCAAGAACACGGTATTGAAGTTAAGATGGTTACAGGAGACAATGCGGCAATAGGAAAGCAAATCGCCTCAGAATTGGGACTTAAAACAAATATTCACACCGCCGGTGAATTTTTTAAGGATAATGTAGATGAAAAAGATCTTTCATCAAAAATGCTTAAAAAGATAGAGCAAGCCGATGGATTTGCAGAAGTGTTTCCAAAACATAAATACGAAATTGTTAAAGCATTGCAGGATAGAGGTCATATTGCAGGCATGACCGGGGACGGAGTTAACGATGCCCCTGCTCTAAAACAGGCAAATATTGGTATTGCCGTTAGCGGGGCAACTGATGCTGCCCGGGCTGCCGCTGCATTGGTATTAACAGCTCCCGGTCTCTCGGTTATTATTAAAGCTGTTGAGGAAGCCCGAATGATCTTTGAGCGTATGAATTCTTATGCAAT
>DRJC01000042.1 GCA_011052365.1 Ignavibacteria bacterium | reverse complement strand
TTTTTAAGCAAACCTCTGATGTTACCTCATTTAAGTTAGAAAAATATTTATAAAACCGTTCCTTGATTGGGAAAACATCGGAGGTTTTTCCCTAATGACAATCACAAGACAATCTCTTTTGTTATCGTTTATAAGAATAATGAAACAAAAGGGAATTACCGGAACTATAATATTTTATCTTAAACAAACTTGTTATAAGTCCCGTGACGATAATAAATTTTAAAGGAACGATTATTATTAGTGTAATTTTAATTCATATAAATTTTGCACAAACAACTAATGATATAACACCAATAAAAATTGATACTGCGAAACTCAAAAGCACAAATAAATTTGTAGAAAAACAATCGCTTCGTTTGTATGAACTAAAAATCTTATACAATAATCTTTTTAATAAACCGTCCCTTAATACTCCCGGCAATAACGTCATATACTCGGAACCTTATGTTTTATCAAATTATGGTTACGGGGTTAGTGATTACAGAATCACCGATAGATTGAAATTATTTAATGTATCCTTTCGTAAATTGTTGGCTAAAGATTATGAAAAAAGAGGCAGATATGACCTCGGAGAAATTGGAAGATACTTAGGCATTGCTAAAAGTATTGTTACAATAATTCTCTGGTTACTTTCTTTTAGAAATTTCTAAAGTTATATAAACGCCAATAATATAAGTGATATATATGAGTTAAGCTCTATAATTATTATTTTGAAAGGGGTGTTTTTATAAGTCCAATCAGACTTTGTTTTTCTTCGCCGTCATAATTATCCAAACCAAATTCTATTTTACTGTAGTCATCTATTAACATGAAACTTCCGAAAATTCTGTCCCAAATAGTTAAAAAACTTGAGTAGTTGGAATCCGTTTCAATTTTAATCCTGGAGTGGTGGACCTTATGCATATTCGGAGATACGATAAGGGTACGAATCAATTTATCAACTTTACCCGGTAGCTGAATGTTGGAATGATGAAAGATAGTACAAATTAAAAGAGTAGTATCGTAAAAAATTAAAACCCAAATTGGAATACCTACTAAGAAAATTACTACTAATCGTAAAGCCGATGAAATAATTATTTCCCCAAAGTGTAATCTTACAGATGTGGTTACATTCATATTAGGATCGCTGTGGTGCATTTTGTGAAACCGCCAAAGAAATGAAGTTCCGTGGTTAATTCTGTGCCAGGTGTAATTCCACATGTCCATAATAATAAAAGCGAGGATGGAATATTGTAACTCACTTAAATTAAACAAGTGAACAAAACCGAAATTATTTTCTTCTGTATAATTGGCAACAATTAGTGTAATGCCTGAAAACAGAACTCCAATTATTATAGCGTTAATTATTGCGAGAATAATATTTTTTGCGCCGTGTGTTATCCTTTCTTTCGGCTGTTTAAGGAAGGGGACAAAAGATTCCCAAATTAGAAAAAAAGTAATCAGAAAAATTGCTATGAAAGGCTGCCACTTTTCAACTTGAAGATAAGACATAGAGCTAAATTACTTTACACCGTCTCTTAAAAATTTCGGTTCTTCCAAGGTTAAAGTAAGAGAAATTCTGTGGGTATCAGGCAGACGCTCGGCTTTGGAATCATTAAATCTTGCAAAAGAATAATCAATAGAAAGTTTCGGCAGTTTTATTCCGGCACCGATTGTAAATTGTTTTATGTCGTTATAGCCGGCTCTAACTGCAAAAATATTTTTATAGCTGTACTCAAAACCTTCCTGCAGGTCGGCACTGATAGGTCCTAAATTAAAATTTGATGCGAAATTTCTACCTTCAAACCTAATGGCTATGTCCAAAACCGGTGTGAGTGTCCCGCCGAATAACTCAAACCTGTAACCGGCACCGACTTTTACCGTGGGTGAAATTAATTCGTTTCTGCCCGTACTCCAAGCTACAAGTGTTGTTGTTACATCCTGAATATTGGCACCAAGGAAAATATTTTCCGAAGGCGAATATTGAGCACCTATATCAAATCCAATTCCCGTTGCACTGAATTCTGCCAGTGATCTTCTAATTATTTTTACACTTGCACCGTAAGAAAAATTAGCCGTATATCTTTTGGCAAATGATAAATAAACAGCCCAATCCTGGTCGCTGAACTCCGTGATTTTAGAGTAATCAAGCCTGTCCTGATTGATGTCAAGTATACCGTCACCGTTTGCATCAACCAAAGCCTTCCTGGTATCGGGAATGCCGTCTATACCAAGCCGCATAACACTCAATCCAAAAGTCATATCCGTTCCGTAAGGGATAGCAATTGCGGCATAATCGTAATTTATTAGGTTTCCGAAACGCTCATCGTGCATAATGGAAATTTGCGGATAGTTTAAATGTATAAGTCCGGCGGGATTGTAATAACCTGCCGTAACATCATTTGCAAGTGCAGTAAAGGCACCTCCCATACCCAAAGCTCTTCCGCCAACACCGATTGCAAGAAATTCACCGGCAAATTTACCTATTGTTGTTTGAGCATTGGTGGAGAAGGGAAGGATAAAAAAGGCTGTAAATATTAGTAAGTATTTTTTAAGCATTAATTAATATCCGATGGAATAAAATCTATTTTTTCAAAAATAATAAGAAAAGATTGACAATTTGTTACATAATGTCAAGGTGATAAATAGGGAAGCAGAAATTATTTGGATGATATATGCTTTCCCACAGCCGGGATGTCATCTTTAATAAATAAGAGAATGGTACGTGTAGTAATTATTAAATAAACTAATTTG
>DRJC01000041.1 GCA_011052365.1 Ignavibacteria bacterium | reverse complement strand
TTGTGTGGTTTTTCTTCTTCAACGCCAACATATATGCCGTCGTCTTTTATTTGAATTGGAAAAGCCGAAATACTGTCATCGTGACCACCAGGTGAACCACCTGTCCAAGGGTCAAAATCCCACCCGTGCCAGGGACACCTGAGCAGACCGTTTTCAATTGAACCCTCGCCCAAAGGACCTCCCTGGTGCGGACACCTGTTGTCAAAGGCAGAAAATTTTCCCTTAAAGTGAGTCAAGCATAAATTATAATGACCCGCATAAACCGACTGCACCCTGCCTTCGGGGAGTTCGTCTTTTGAATCTAAAATTTTATGCCATATTAAATTATCATCATTCATATATTTCTTCTTTTTTCATATTAATTTAAGAAACACCGGCATAAGGTATCCCGGTTAGTTTATGAGTTTCAAAATGAAAAGTTGTTAAATCATTTAAGTTGAAATTACTTATGTCATCATAACCGCAAGCCCGAGCCAGCACTTTTATTAAACTGTTTGATGCGGTTAGAAAATTATAAAGCTGTGTTGCGGATTTATCAATGTTTAATCTTCCCCTAAGATGTTCTTTTTGTGTTGCAATACCTACGGGACAATTATTGGTGTTGCATGCTCTCATTCCCAAACAACCCACCGCCTGTATCGCTGAGTTTGCGATAGCAACAGCATCTGCACCAAGAGCCAATGCTTTTGTAAAATCTTCTGCAATTCTTAGTCCGCCCGTAATTATTAAAGAAACATCTTTAGCACCTTTTTCATCCAAATATTTTCTTGCCCTTGCCAAAGCTGGAATAGTGGGAACACAAATATTATCCCTTAAAACAGTTGGAGCAGCACCTGTTCCCCCGCCTCTGCCGTCTAAAATAATATAATCTGCACCGGCTTGCAGGGCAAAATCAATATCATCTTCAATATGGCTTGCTGCAAGTTTAAAACCTATCGGAACGCCGTTCGAAACTTCGCGGACTTTATTTGCGAAATTTTTAAAGTCTTCAACGGTATTTAAATTTTTGAAAGTTGGGGGGGAGATTGCCGTTTTACCAACAGGCAAACCGCGGACTTTTGCAATTTCTTCACTTACTTTGTTGCCGGGTAAATGTCCGCCGGTACCGACCTTTGCACCCTGTCCGCCCTTAAAATGAAATGCCTGAATATTTTTTAGTTTATCCCAACTGAAACCAAACTCCGCCGAAGCAAGCTCGTAAAAATAACGCGAATTGTTTTCTTTTTCTTCCGGAAGCATACCGCCTTCACCCGAACAAATTCCCGTGCCCGCCATTTCCGCACCTTTAGCCAAAGAGATTTTTGCTTCTTTTGAAAGAGCACCGAAGGACATGTCGGAAATAAAAACCGGCATTTTAAGTTCAAGCGGTTTCCGGGCTTTTTTTCCAATTATTACTTTTGTGTTTACTTCATCTTCGTCCATCAAAGGTTTCTTTGCAAATTGAGCAGGAAGAATTTGAATGTTCTCCCACTTTGGCAAAGTATTCCTATCAACGCCCATTGCAGCCGAAGGACCATGGTGCCCGGTTTTACTCAACCCGTTTTGAGCTAATTGTTTTATGTAGTTTGTGTAAGGTTCCGTGTCTTCCGGGTGAGTGTCGATGTGTTCGCCTAAGTATTCGCCGGAATTAAAACGCGAAGGTAATTTTACTTCAAATTCTTTTACTTCATCCTCATCTATGTAAACCGAATTGTTTTCAACAACAGATTTAAATTTGTGAAGAGTTTCAGCAGGATTGTATTCGCTTATACCGCTGTCGTACCTGTAATCCCAAAAATGCAAACCGCAGATTAAATTATTTCCGTCAATATATCCGTCGCTTAACAATGCGCCCCTGTGCAGGCACCTGCCGTAAAGAACAGAAACGTTATCATCATATTTAATTATTACAAGATCTGTGTTTAAAGCTTTTGCGTAAGCCGGTGTTTTTTCTTGAAGGGTGTTAAACTCAGCAATTTTTATTGGGCTTTTTAAATTTTTCATAAAACTAATTACTGTTTGTAAAATGTAGCAGTAATAAATTAACTAAAACTTTTAACTGTTTCTATTATTTTAGAAAGATATGTAAACTGTGTGACAGGAATAACACGTTAATTAAAGAAATAACTCGAACGTGACAGTTGCCGGATTGTGTTTCTAAAAGGAAAAAGTTTAATAAAATGAAACAGTGTAATCTAAAAACTTTCCGTTTTCATAATTAAATTTTGCGCTGAAAAATTTATCCTGATCTAACCACTTTAAAAAAATCTTATCTCCGTCCCAAAGATTTAGAGAAGTAAGTTTATCATTTGGTATCCATTCAAGTTTTCCCTCGGGGGAATCAATTAATTCACCGTTGTAATCCGTAATTACAAAAACAAAAACGTACCAGTCGTCAACTCCGTCAAAGTTTGGAAATGTAAGTAGTCCTTTTAATTTGGGATTTTCAACAGTTAGCCCTGATTCTTCCTTAAGTTCTCTTATTGCACATTCTTCGGGGGTTTCACCTAATTCAAATTTTCCGCCGAGTCCGTTCCATTTACCTTCGTGATAATCATTTTCTTTTTTATTTCGATAAAGCATTAAGGTTTTATTTGTAGAGTTGTCTTTTATGTAACAAAGAGTTGCTAATTTCATTTTAATTAAAACTATTCCGCTATATGTTTTTCCGGTACAAGATAATTTTTTACGTAATCATTTACTCCGTCTTCCAGAGGTGTTATTTCCTTTGAATATCCTGCATTTCTAATTTTATTAATATTAGCTTCGGTAAAATATTGATATTTTTTTAAGAGATGTCCGGGCAGCTCAATGTATTCAATGTTTACAGGCTTATTCATACTTTTAAAAATAGAGTAAACCAAATCGTTCCAGGTTCTTGCTTTTCCTGATCCGACATTATACAAACCGTTTTTATTTTGGTTGGTTAAAAAATGTAGTGTCATATCCACAGCATCTTTAACGTATATAAAATCTCTTTTTTGTTCTCCGTCTTTATAGTCGGGATTCATTGACTTAAATAGTTTAACCTTTCCGGTGTCTCTTATTTGTTCAAAAGCTTTGTGAACCACGCTTCTCATATCGCTTTTGTGATATTCATTGGGTCCGTAAACGTTGAAGTATTTAATTCCGGCTATATTTTTAAAAGCATCTTCTTTTACAGCCCAAATATCAAAAAGCGCTTTTGAGTAACCGTACATATTTAACGGTCTTAGCTGAGAGCAGTTTGATTCGTCGTCGTTAAAACCGAGACTACCGTCGCCATACGTAGCAGCGGAAGAAGCATAAATAAAGCGGATGTTATTTCTTAAACAAAATTTAGCAAGTGTTTTTGTATACAAGTAATTATTTGTATAAAGAAGGTCTGCGTTTTTTTCCGTAGTAGAAGAATTGGCTCCCAAATGAATTATAGCTTCAATAATATATTTATTGCCTTCTTCTATCTTTTTGATAAAGATATCTTTGTGCATATAATCGTTAAACTTTAAACCGACAAGATTTTTCCACTTTTCAGTTGTACCCAATTCGTCAACAATAAGTATATCGTTTTTACCTTCTTGGTTTAACTTCCAAACAATTGCGCTACCGATAAATCCCGCACCGCCTGTTACAACTATCATTTTATCTCTTTACCTGCATGTGTTTTTAATAGAAATCAATTTAATTATATTTATATTTCTTTACAAAATGAATTCTAAAGAAAAAAACATTATTATAAAATTGATGAATAACAAAAATAAAATAAAAGAAATACTAGACCAAAGAATTATGGTGCTTGACGGAGCAATGGGCACCATGATTCAACAACAAGGGTTTGAAGAAAAAGATTTCAAAGGCGAAAGACTTAAGGATCATCCTTATGATTTGAAAGGTAATAACGATATTCTCTCTATCACACAGCCTGAAACAATAAAGAAAATACACCGTGAATATTTTGATGCCGGAGCCGATATAGTTGAAACAAACACGTTTAACGGAACATCAATTTCACAGGCAGATTACCACACCGAAAAGTATGTGTATGATATAAATTTTTCAGCTGCGAAAATTGCAAAAGAGGTTGCCGAAGAATTCAATCAAAAAGATAAAGACAAACCTCGTTTTGTTGCCGGTGCATTGGGACCAACAAACAAAACACTATCACTTTCCCCTGATGTAAATAACCCGGGGTTCCGAGCCGTTACTTTCGATCAAATGATGGAATCTTATTATGAAGCCGCAGGGGCACTTATAGACGGCGGTGTTGATATTTTAATGATCGAAACTGTTTTTGATACTCTAACCGCAAAAGCCGCAATTTATGCTGTTGATAAAATTTGTTCGGAAAGAAAAATAAATCTTCCTGTAATGATAAGCGGTACTATCGTTGACCAAAGCGGAAGAACACTTTCAGGACAAACAACGGAGGCATTCTGGATTTCGGTTGCTCACACAAAAAATTTACTTAGTGTGGGACTTAACTGTTCACTCGGTGCAAAACAAATGCGACCGTTTGTCGAAGAGCTTTCAAATATTGCAGATGTATATTTATCCGTTTACCCAAATGCGGGTTTACCCAATGAAATGGGGGAGTACGATGAAACACCACGGATAACTTCCGGTGTGTTGGAAGAATTTGCCGAAAGCGGATTTATAAATCTTGTAGGTGGTTGCTGCGGAACAACACCTGTACATATAAAAGCTATTTCTGAAAAAGTAAAAAAATACAAGCCGAGGATCATTTCCCGGCAAGAGCCGTATTTAAGATTAAGCGGGCTGGAGCCTGTTGTTATTAGACCCGAAACAAATTTTGTAAATATAGGCGAAAGAACAAATGTTGCTGGTTCTAAAAAATTTGCCCGATTAATAAAAGAAGAAAACTATGAAGAAGCTTTATCGGTAGCTCGTCACCAGGTTGAAGGCGGTGCCCAGTTGATAGATATAAACATGGATGAAGGAATGATTGAATCTGAAGTTGTAATGACAAAGTTCCTAAATCTAATTGCGACAGAACCCGATATTGCTAAGCTCCCGATTATGTTGGATTCCTCAAAATGGAGTGTAATAAAAGCCGGATTAAAATGTTTGCAGGGTAAAGGGATTGTCAATTCAATAAGCTTAAAAGAGGGAGAAGAAGAATTTATAAATCACGCAAAAGAAGTTCTTCAATTTGGCGCCGCCGTAATTGTTATGGCATTTGATGAAAACGGACAAGCTGATACATTTGAACGCAAAATCAAAATATGTAAAAGAGCATATACAATATTAACTGAACAAGTCGGCTTTGCACCACAGGACATAATATTTGATCCCAACATTTTAACGATAGCAACAGGCATAGAAGAACATAACAATTATGCCGTAAATTATATTGAATCAGTAAAGTGGATAAAGCAAAATTTACCGTTGGCAAAAGTCAGCGGAGGTGTCAGTAATTTATCATTTTCTTTCAGAGGGAATAACACAGTAAGAGAAGCGATGCATTCGGCATTTCTTTATCACGCTATAAAAGCCGGCATGGATATGGGAATTGTAAATGCAGGGCAATTGGAAATTTACGAAGAAATACCAAAAGACTTATTGGTGCTGGTTGAAGACGTTATTTTTAACAGGAAAAAAGAAGCAACAGAAAAACTTTTAGGATATGCAGAAACAATTAAAGGTAAAAACAAAAGTGAAACTAAGAGTGAAGAATGGAGAAGTCTTCCTGTTGAAGAAAGATTAAAACATTCGCTTGTAAAAGGGATAGTAGATTACATAGAGCAGGACACTGAAGAAGCACGAAAAAAATATCCCCAACCACTTTCCGTAATTGAAGGTCCGCTAATGGATGGAATGAGTGTTGTTGGTGATTTGTTCGGTTCCGGAAAAATGTTTTTACCGCAAGTAGTTAAAAGTGCAAGGGTAATGAAAAAATCTGTTGCCTATTTAACACCTTACATCGAGGAAGCAAAACAAAAAACAGGTGATTTGACCGGAGCAGGTAAAGTGCTTCTTGCCACTGTAAAAGGTGACGTTCACGACATCGGCAAGAACATAGTGGGTGTTGTTCTAGGGTGTAATAATTATGAGGTTATTGATCTTGGGGTAATGGTTTCTGCTGATAAAATTTTACAAACGGCTGTAGATGAAAGTGTTGATATTATTGGATTAAGCGGACTTATCACTCCCTCGCTTGATGAAATGGTTCACGTTGCAAAAGAAATGGAAAGAAGGGAAATAAAAAAACCACTGTTAATAGGTGGGGCAACAACATCTCGTATTCATACGGCAGTTAAGATTGCACCAAATTATAGCAAAACTACAATTCACGTTTTGGATGCTTCAAAGAGCGTTCCTGTTGTGAGCAATTTGTTGAACAAGGATAAAAAAACCAACAATGATTTTATTGATAAGTATAAAAAAGAATACTTAGAATTAAGAGATAATTATTTAAGCAAGAGAGCGGAGAAAAACTTAATTAGTTTAGAAGAGGCAAGGAATAATAAATTAAAAACAGAATGGAAAAAAACGGAAATCACAAAACCTAATTTTTTAGGAATAAAAACTTTAACCGATTATCCTTTGAGCGAAATTAAAAAATATATTGATTGGACACCTTTCTTTTTAACATGGGAATTGAAAGGCAGGTATCCTCAAATTTTTAAAGACAAAAAATTCGGCTCGGAAGCAAAAAAGTTATTTGATGATGC
>DRJC01000040.1 GCA_011052365.1 Ignavibacteria bacterium | reverse complement strand
TAATTGAACCGGTTCAAGATAATAATCCCGTTGTTGATAAGGATGGAATTCTTGTTTTTACCGGGAAATTAGATAGAAAAGGAAGCGACTTTGTTCACAGTGATAGAAATCAACGAATACACAAATTATTAACAAACGATGATTGATTTTGAAAATTCTATTTGATAGTTCCGTCTTAATTGCTGCCTTTGTTGAGTTTCATCCAAAACACAAAACAGCGCTATCTTTTTTAGTGAAAGCAAAAAACAAAGAATTTGAATTATTTGTTTCGGCGCATTCAATTTTGGAAGTTTATAGTGTTTTAACAAGTGCTCCCTTTAAGCCTAGAATTACTTCTGTAATTGCAAAACAACTAATAGAAAATAACATTAGGTCCTTTGCAAAAATTGTTTACTTATCAGACAAAGATTATTTTGTCATTATTGAGAAGATGAGTAGCTCCGGCTTAATCGGTGGAATTGTATATGATGCAATTATTGTAGAGTGTGCTTTGAATTCTAAAGTTGATGAGATTTTAACGTTAAATCCAAAAGACTTTTTGCGATTAACAAACGAAAGTTCAACGAAAACACAGTGTAGAATTGTCGGTTTATAACCAGCTTTTGCACCCGTTATGTAAAAAGTCAATAGGGTAGAGGAAAAATGTTCTTAAAAATAATTAACTAAAAAGAATCAATCCGTTATTAACCATCGTTAATGCAACGTGGCAAAATGTCAAATTAGACTATAATAATTATCCACCTACGTAAAGACAACTTCGGCAGACAGGCCCATCTACGCTTCGCTTCGGTTACATTTTTTATGACTCAATTCGCTCTTATTCCTATCCAAAATAATAAATTGAAACTATAGATTATTTGCTTTATATTTAAATAAAAATAACATTGTATTACAGTGAGAAAAATATGATTACAAAAGCACGCATAAAACGTAAAATTGATAGAATGCCAAATGAATTTTTGGACAAAGTATATAATTATATTAACAATCTCACTTCTAGCAAAAAAGGAATGAGAAAAATACATACATATAAATTAAAGGGGCAATTTGACGATGTAAATATCCGAGCAAAAGCTTATGAATAATATTTTGATTGATACCAATTTGTTGATTTATGCTATTGACGAAGATTCAAAATATTATAATTCTGTTCAAAAGATTTTATATGATGAATCAAATAATTTATTTACAACATCAAAAAATATATCAGAGTTCCTTTCTGTTATTACCCGCTATCCAGGTAAAAGTATTTCACTAAAATCTAAATTTAGCCGGTCTAATTTCATCGTACATTTTTCTTAATTGGCTAAATGCAAAACTATTTCCTCTTTGCGCTGCAGACCTGTAGTACATAACTGCTTTAGCTTTGTCTTTCTTTACATCTAACCCCTTTTCCTGTAGGTTAGTAATATGTTACGTTCTTCATAAACATTTACCTACAATACTTGAAGAATAGTAACAAATATGTTATATTACATCTATGAATTGGAGCATTGAATATTACAATAGTGATATTGAAAAGAAAATTCTTTCATTGCCTAATGGACTCTTAGCTCGTTATTTAAGGCTGACAGATTTAATGCTTGAATTTGGTTCTAATTTAGGTATGCCGCATACTCGATTCCTTGAAGATGGTTTAATCGAACTTAGAATTAAAAGCAAGGAAGGAATTGCACGAGTATTTTATTGTACACTTATTGGTAAAAGAATAGTAATACTTCATTTATTTATTAAAAAGTCAAATAAAACTCCAAAGAAGGAAATACAAACAGCAAAAAAAAGAATGAGGAAGGTATTAGAAAATGACACATAAAGAACTGAAAAACAAAGCGTTAAAAAAATCATCTGTCCAAAAAGAATATAAGGCACTTGAGACAGAATTTTCTTTGTTAAGACAAATGCTTCGAGCAAGAAAGAAAGCCGGACTTAGTCAAGCACAAGTTGCCGAACGAATGGGGACAAAGTCCCCTGCAATTACAAGGTTGGAATCGTCTCTTAGTAGTGGCAAACATTCACCATCTTTGGCAACAATAAAAAAATATGCAGAAGCATTAGGCTGTCATCTGGAAATAAAAATTGTTAATCGTTAACAAAAGGTACAATCCAGGTATTTCTCTAAAACCTAAACTTAGCCGGTCTAATCTCATCGTACATTTTTCTTAATTGGTTAAATGCAAAACTATTTCCTCTTTGCGCTGCAGACCTGTAATACATTACTGCTTTAGCCTTGTCTTTTATTACACCTAAGCCTTTTTCATACAAAGAGCCCAATGTAACCTCTGATAGAATAGACCCCATCTTTTCTGATTTCAATAAAATATCAATATCCAATTTGATATTTTTATATTTTTGTTCAAGGATATTTGTAGCAGCAATCCTTGTCAGAGCTTCTTGGCTTCCAAGTTTTGTCGCCGACTCCCACATCTTTTTGGCTCTGTCTTTATCTTTTTTTACTAAGTTACCCGTATAGTACGATAGACCGAGTTCCACCATGGCGGGAACATATTTTTTATTTGCAGCATCGTAGAGCAATTTGAATGCATCTTTGGGCGCGATATCTCTCTCCATTCCAAGCACATATAATCCGTACCAAATGTACATCGGGATTGCTTCTTGTTTTTTTGCCGCATCCCTGATTTTATGAATTAACTTAGGATCTTTAGTCAATTGATATAGCAAATTGGCTGCAATAGGGTAGTTGAGTCTTGCAGCGCGCAGATAATAGGCTGCAGCTTTAATGTTGTTCTTCTCAAAATATTTACCTTTCTCATACATCCTTCCGAGTAATGTAAGAGCCTCCGGGTTCCCTGCCTCGGCAGACCGGTTTAAAAACGGCAAACCCGATTTTAATATATTTAAAGACGAATCATTCTTTTCGGTTATGCCTAAAGTATCCGCTAAATTTGCATTAGTCCCTGTAAGAAAAGTACCAAGTATAATTTTATCTGTAATTTTTGTAGCGGAATCTTGTATTAGATCAAAATCAATTAATTCTAAACCGGTCGTAGTTGAACCCGTTAGATAGTTGTTAAATGTTTTACTTTTCAAAGATTTTTTAGAGGCTCTCTTTCTCTCTTTCTTTAATATTGCGGGTGAAATCTTCTTTTCAAGTTTAATTAGATATTCTTTTGCAGGCAAAAACCCGGATTCCGCAGATTTCTTTAACCATTCATAAGCTATCAGCAAATCTTTTTTTACAACAAGGTTATTTAAATGTGTTACACCCAAGATATATTCAGCTTGAGGCATCCCGTCCAATGCTGCTCTTTGGAAAAAATCATAAGCTTTAAAAGGATTCCATTCAACACCCCACCCGTTATTTAACAATATGGCATAATTATACTCGGCAGATGTTAAATTCTTCCCGGCGGCTTTTCCTATCCATTTTGCGGCTAATGTAGTGTCGGCAACAAACCCTTCGCCCATTAAATATCTAAGTCCTAATTCGTGTTCTGCAATAGGGTCGCCTTCATTTGCCTTCTGTACCAACTTAAATTGGTGCCAAAGTTGATAAGACAGATCCGCCCTGTAAAACATTGAATATCTGAAAAATTGTGGTTTCTTTTTATATGCAAGACTGGATGTAGTGTCTTGTGAGTATATAAATTGTTGGCTGAAAAACACAAAAATTATGAATACAGGTAAAAATTTAGTTAGAGATTTATTAGTCAAATGAATATGCTCAAGGTTTAAATTCTAAAATAAAATATTATATGGATGCAAAAATTGAATAATTCGTCTTATTTAAATGAAAATCAATAATAAAGTGAAAATATTATAAAAACAAATTTTTGTATCAAAAGTTGTGAATAATTATTAACAAAAAATTACAAATGGAAGGTAAATACATTGAACGAACCATCTTGCATTAAGTTATTACAATTTTATGATCAAAGATATAAAACTTTGTTCAAAAAATTTTATAAAATGTACGGTACTTCTTGGTATGTCTTCATTTCATCATTACCATAGTGTCCCGTCAGAGTCGGGCTTGTCTCGCCGAGCCAAGGCGGGCAGGCTGCATCTAACGATGCTTGTTTGTTGTTTCATTTTTATTGTTTTTACCATATAGTTTCCCGTCAGAGTCGGGCAGGCTGCAACTACGTTGTTTGTGGCAAAGTGCTGTAGGCACGATAATATGGTAAAAAAACAAGTTCAAGAGTAGAACAAAAGCTCCATCGGAGCGATACTATGTAATATTAATTTATATCTATCCACTTGAAAAGATATCTTTCATCATACTTAACATTAAAAGCTTTCAAAAACTCAAGGTATTCTTCCCTAAAAGTTTTTTTCTTATGATGCTTCTCTTGTTCCATTATATATTTGATAACATTATCTCTTTGAGAACGAGAGTAAGAAAATGCACCATATCCTTTCTGCCAATGAAACTTATTCCTAACAAATTTATTTTCATTTATCCATTTTGAAGAATTAGCTTTTACAATCCGCGCGATATCCGATACTGAATTTATAGGATTTAATTCAAAAAAAGCGTGAACGTGGTCAAGGTAACCATTAACTGCAAGGGGATATTGTTTGCTTTCTCTAAGAATTCCGTAGATGTATTTAAATAAATTTTCACGGAAAGAATTTCTAAGAATGTTTTCTCTTCCTTGCACAGCAAATATTAAATGAATATTGATTTGTGTAAAAGTGTTCGCCATTTTGGTACCCCCTTGTTTTATATGAATATTTATGAGTCGAATCTAACAAGGCTAATTATGAGAAAATCGGGCCGACTTTTTAAACAAAAACAAAACATAATTTTGTTAAACATACCTTTTTAGAGTAGACTCATTTTTTATGATTAATTTAAATTATATCTAATAAAGATGCAGAGATAATGTCGTGCCTACGGCACTTTTATTTCTTTCCTTTTCCTTTATTCTACCATAGTTTCCCGTCAGAGTCGGGCAGGCTGCATCTACGAAGCTTTGTTGTTGTTTTATTTTTATCAATTACCATAGTGTCGCATCTAACGATGCTCGTTTAATAAAGCTCCATCGGAGTGTTATTATGTTAACAAACAAATACAAGTTAAAAAAACAAAGTGCTGTAGGCACGATATTATGGTAAAAAAACAAACGCAAGAAAAAAACAAAAGCTCCATCGGAGCGACATTATCGTTTTTAATACTAATTTATATCTAATAAAAATCCAGTGATAATACTGTACCCATAGTACTTCGTACTTTATCTTCTTATTATTTCTATCATAGTTTCCCTTTTAAAAGCCTTCTTTTATTTCAAAGTTTTGGACAGATATGAAAATTTCAAAAAAATATTAAAATAATTTCAATAATAGATTGAGATTATTACGAACAAGTGATATATTTAAGAACAAAAACAATGACTGTTTCCCACCGAAAAAAAGTAAAATTCATATTTGTAACCGGCGGAGTTATTTCCTCATTAGGCAAAGGTATAACTGCCTCATCGTTAGGCTTGTTGTTAAAACAACGCGGCTTTAAAGTAACTATCCAAAAATTCGATCCCTACATTAATGTTGATCCCGGGACAATGAGTCCGTATCAACACGGGGAAGTGTATGTTACCGATGATGGTGCAGAGACAGATTTAGACCTGGGTCATTATGAGAGATTTCTCGATGTGAATATGTCCAAGTCGAATAATACAACAACAGGCCAGGTTTATCACGAGGTTATTACAAAAGAAAGACGCGGTGATTATTTAGGTGCCACAGTTCAGGTTATCCCCCACATCACCGATGAAATAAAAAGACGTATGACTAAACTTTGTGAGTTAGGGGAATACGATATTATTATTACTGAAATTGGCGGAACCGTTGGCGATATTGAAAGTCTTCCTTTTATGGAAGCAATGAGACAGATACTTATGCAATACGGTAAAAAGCACGCTATCAGTATTCACGTAACACTTGTGCCTTATATCTCATCTGCAGATGAAGTTAAAACAAAACCTACTCAGCACAGTGTAAAAAATCTATTGGAACTTGGTATACAACCTGATTTTTTAGTCTGCCGTTCTGAAAAGAAAATCAGCAGAGAGATAAGGGATAAAATTGCTTTATTTTGTAATGTAGACTTTAAAGCTGTTATATCTGCTCACGATTGTAGTTCCATTTATGAAGTTCCACTTGTACTTTATAAAGAAAAACTCGATCAAATAGTTCTAAAAAAGCTCCATCTTCCGGAAAGAAAAATAAAGTTGGATAATTGGAATAAATTTATAAACAGGATCAATAATCCTGCTAACGATGTAGAGATTGCTCTCTGCGGTAAATATATTGAGCACATGGACGCTTACAAAAGTATAATAGAATCATTTGTACACGCCGGTGCATTTAATAATGCTAAAGTAAAAGTTAGACCAATACATTCGGAAGAACTTGATGAGAGCAATGTAAAAAAATTATTGAAAGGGGTTAATGGAATTTTAGTCCCCGGTGGTTTTGGCGAAAGAGGAATTGAAGGCAAAATACAAGCGGTAAAATATGCACGAGAAAATAATATTCCATTTCTTGGTATTTGTCTTGGGCTTCAGTGTGCAGTAATAGAATTTGCACGCAATGTTTGCGGAATAAGTAAAGCAAACAGTTCAGAATTTAAAAATAATAGGTATAGTGTTATCGACTTAATGCCCGAACAGAAAAATATTAAGAATATGGGTGCTACTATGAGACTTGGTACTTATCCATGTAAAATTGATGAAAGTACAAAAGCTTTTAAGGCATACAAAACTAATTTTATTTCTGAGAGACACAGGCATAGATTTGAAGTAAATAATAAATTCAGAAATGAATTAACAAAAAACGGTTTGATATTAAGCGG
>DRJC01000039.1 GCA_011052365.1 Ignavibacteria bacterium | reverse complement strand
TTTGAGTTTTGATTAGAAATTATGTTCGGCAATATCCACACGGAAATCTGCTATTTACTTTTCCGTTGCCAGCACATCAAAATATTATTTAGCCCTACATTCAACCCATATAAATCCAATTGGAAATAATAAAAAATTAATATAAATTAATATTGTGATTTTTAACAACAGAGGTTAAAATGAGCGGTCACATCGTACACGGATATTTTACATCAATACCACTTCATGGTATTATATCTACTCTATTACCATTATTAGAATAAATATTTTTTCAACAATTTTATTTGGGGAGATCTTATGGGAAAAATAAAATTCTTTTTTATATCAGTTTTTCTGGTATGTTTATTCCAGTCGGTACTTCTTTCGCAGGATATCAATGTTCAAAAATACATAGGTAAAACAAAGAAGGAAGTAATAAAGAAGTATGGGAAACCTGTTCACATTGATAACAGCAATTCTGCTATGATCTGTCTGTTTTACAAAACTAAAACCAAAAGGCTGGTTTTCGTATACGATAAGAAAGGTGTTTATCAAGCGGAAGCTTATGCCTCTTATAATAGGAAAATAAAAGCAAGAAGAGTAATTACTGCTTTCATTTCACGTTCTGTTAAGGATGGATTTAAAATCGATACGGTTTCAACTAATAATTTTCAAATTCATAAAAAAGGAATTACCGCTGATCTTAAACTGATAAAAAACAAAATCACAAAGAAATATGAAATAAGTGTTAAAGCACGTAAATACGAGGAATGATTTTTCATCCTCTAAAATGTGAAACATTACACTCGGCGGGATTAGGTGCAGTAAAAGTATAGTACTTAAATAAATTATAGAATTTAATGGTTGTCCTAATGACCGCCAATAGCATATATATAAATATAATTTTTATCAAATTTATATATTACTCTATCTTTTTGGGATATCCTTTTTGACCAGAGTCCTTTCAAATTATGTTTTAGATATTCAGGCTTTCCAATTCCCTTAGAAGGATCGTCCCTCTGCATTTCTTTAAGAATTTTACAAAGATTTTTGTGGAGAGTTTTGTCTTTCTTTTTTAATTCTTCGTATTTATCCCAGGTATTTCCTTCAAAAACTATTGATCTCATTCAATTCATCTTCCGTAGGCTTATAACCATTATTTAATTTATGAGTTTTCATAGATTCATGAATCTGCATCATTAATGATGAATTTTGAAGAACATGTAAGGTCTCGCGTTCTCTTTCCCAATCTTCTGCACTCATCACAATAAAATCTCGCCCTGCTCTACGATTAACACGCAAAGGTACGTGATCATTAATTGCTTTGTCAACAAACGTTTTTAGATTTGCCCGAAATTTATTTACTGATAATTGTATCATTTTCAACCTTATTGTTTTTCCAAATGTACTGAATTGTGGTACACAATGCAATTGGTAAAATGGCTAAATAATCTTTTGATATTCTGGAAAAATTTTATCTGTAGGGACAAGTCGCGACTTGTCCCTACAGTCCATAGTTGGACATCATATTTTTTTTCACAAAAAGAACTATTAGAAATGGAATAAATTGAACTACTTCGTAGTTCTTTCGCAAGTTGTTTTTTCTATCCACGAGCTTCGCACGGGGTTATTGAATTTCGACTCCTTCCGGAGTCAAGTCAATAAATGAGTAAAAGGGATCAAATTAAAGACTTTCTATGTGCAACTTATCGGTAAACTAAACAGGAGGTAACACCGAAGGTGTTGAAGTTAAAGTACGTTTCAAACCGAAAGATTTAATTATAATAATAGTCAGTACATCGAAATATTATTTAGCCGGTAAAATATCTTTTTTAAACATTAAATAAAATTAAAAACATATATCAAAAATTTGTTATTGTTTGTTCAATTTAAATATCTCTTTCACCCCGATCAGTACCAAAGCATTTTCGATTTGGTATTCGATGCTTAAAAAATCGGATAAAATATTTGCGTTACCGCCGGTGAGATAAGTTGTAATATATTTGGCATCGTAATTATCTTTTAATATTTTGTGTGTCCTTTCAATTAGTCCAACTGCTGAGTTTACAACACCGCTTGCAATGGATGATTTTGTATCGTTTCCAATATCCCAGCTTAGTTCGTCCTTTTCAATCATCGGTAATTGTGCAGTATTTTTGTGCAGACCTTTTAACATTGTATCAATTCCGGGAGCTATCATTCCGCCTATAAAAATATTGGGATGCATAATAATATTCACCGTTGTTGCCGTTCCGCAGTCGATAGAAATAATAAACGAACCCTCTTCAAATGTGGGATGAATATCCGAATTATTGTAAAGATAAAATGCACCTTCTGCGGAACAGATCCTGTCAATTCCCAACGTTTCAATTGAATTGTATTTAATCTGCAGATTAAAATTTGAATTGCTCTTTATCTGGTAAGCGGAAATATTCATCTTTTCTTTAAAGAAATTTGACACAAGTTTTGACTTAGCCGGAACCACTGATGTAAAAGCAACGGCATCAATTACTTTTGAAAAAGCTGAATCAAACAGTTCTTCCAATTTATCGTACCTGTTAAATTGCAAAATATTATCGCCTTCAAATAAAGCCGCTTTTACCGCCGTGTTTCCTATGTCAATTGCAAGTAACATATTACCCTAATCCTACATCACCAAAATGGATTTTTTCTTTTTTCTTTTGTGTTCTTAAAATCAAAAAACCGTTGTCGTCAATATCTTCAAAGATACCCGACAATGTTTTATTTTCTTGTGTAATAGTAATTCGTTTTCCCATCATATCGCATTTGTTTCTCCAATCAGCCGGAATAGATTCAGGTTTTGAAATTATTTTTAATAACATATCTTCAAAATGATTAAGAATTTCTGCAAGGAATTTCTCTCTTTCAATATTTTCTCTGCATTCTAATCTTATTGAAGTCGGTGGATAATTAAATTCACCATTAAAAAAAGTTTGGTTAATATTTACACCGATACCGATTACAAGTTTCTCAATTTTACTGCCCTGTGAAATAGCTTCCAACAAAATGCCTGCTGTTTTTTTACCCTTAATTAAAATATCATTCGGCCATTTTACACTTGTCTGTATAGAGGAAAGCCTTTCTATTGAATTAGCAACGGCGAGAGATACACCCAGGTTCAGCAGGTTAAACTTTTTATCGAAAAAGTATTTATTAGTAATTAAAATTGAAAAGTTTAAATTCAGTCCTTTCTCACTATACCAAATTCTGTTTTTCCTTCCTCTTCCCCTGGTCTGTTTTTCTGCAAAAACAACAGTGCCGTCTTCATAAACTTTATTTTTTTTATCTAAAATAAATGAATTTGTAGAATCAACTTCATCAAGGTAAATAAAATTTCTACCTATGGTGTTTGTTTCTAATTTGACGTCAAATAAATTAAAATTAAACATTTCTTCTTTCTTTTGATGAAAACACAATTTTCGTAAAAGTGTCAGTATAAATGACACTTAATTTCAAAATGCCGTCATATCGTCACGCTTAAAGTTAATTCTGGCAAAGTATAATTTACGGTAAATTATGCTTAAAACATTCTGTTATAAATACTTAACCACAAAACGATTGCTGGCATTATATTTGAAATTATTTAGCAAAAAACAACATAAAATAATACGTGTTTTTTTAATAGAAATTTAGTTTATGAATTTCTCAATTTGATTAATTTGTTAAACAGCAATGTAAAGAAAATTATAAATCAAAAGAAATAAAATAAACAAATAAACTGAGCTGATACTGCTCATAAAAATAAAGGAGAAATAAATAATGGGAAAAATTATAGGAATTGATTTAGGCACGACTAATTCTTGCGTAGCCGTAATGGAAGGAAACGACCCGGTTGTAATACCAAATTCTGAGGGTGGAAGGACAACTCCTTCTGTTGTCGCTTTTGCTAAAAACGGGGAAAGGTTAGTCGGTCAACCAGCTAAAAGACAGGCAATTACTAATCCGAAGAACACGATTTTTTCGATTAAAAGATTTATGGGAAGATTTATTAACGAAGTTACCGATGAAATGACTAAAATACCTTATGAAATTGTAACAGGCGATAATAACACAGCGCGGGTAAAAATTGGAGACAGGGTTTACTCACCACCTGAAATAAGTGCGATGACATTACAGAAAATGAAAAAAACTGCTGAGGAATATTTGGGTCAGGAAATAACTGAAGCGGTTATTACGGTGCCTGCTTATTTTAACGACGCACAGAGACAAGCTACAAAAGATGCCGGAGAAATTGCCGGGTTAACTGTTAAAAGAATTATTAATGAACCTACTGCAGCCGCTCTTGCTTACGGTTTGGATAAAAAAACTTCTGACCATACTGTAGCGGTTTATGACTTGGGCGGCGGTACTTTTGATATATCAGTTCTACAATTAGGCGACGGTGTCTTTGAAGTTAAATCAACTAACGGTGACGGACACTTGGGAGGCGATGATTTTGATCAGAGAGTTGTTGATTGGATTGCAGATGAATTCAAAAAATCAGATGGTATTGACTTAAGAAACGATCCTATGGCTTTGCAAAGATTGAAAGAAGCTGCAGAAAAAGCGAAGATTGAACTGTCATCTTCAAATACAACGGATATAAATTTACCTTTTGTTACTGCTACACAAGATGGACCGAAACACTTGAACTTAAATCTTTCAAGGGCAAAATTTGAACAGTTAATTGATGATTTGGTTAAGAGAACAAAAGTGCCGTGTGAAACCGTAATGAAAGATGCCGGTATTTCTTCATCCGATATTGACGAAGTTATTTTGGTTGGTGGTTCAACAAGAATACCGATGGTGCAGGAACTTGTAAAAAATCTTTTCGGAAAAGAACCTCACAAAGGTGTAAATCCCGATGAGGTTGTTGCAATTGGTGCAGCAATACAAGGCGGCGTACTTACAGGCGATGTTAAAGATGTTCTTTTACTTGACGTAACTCCGCTTTCACTCGGTATTGAGACACTCGGCGGTGTAATGACAAAATTGATTGATGCCAACACAACAATCCCGACAAAGAAAAGTGAAACATTTTCTACTGCTGCTGATAACCAGCCTTCGGTAGAAATAAATGTTTTACAGGGTGAACGTTCAATGGCTGGTGATAACAGAACCCTGGGGAGATTTCACTTGGACGGTATTCCGCCTGCACCGAGAGGTGTTCCACAGGTTGAAGTTACTTTTGATATTGATGCAAACGGTATCCTTCACGTTTCTGCAAAAGACAAAGCTACCGGGAAAGAACAAAGCATAAGCATAACTGCTTCAAGTGGCCTTTCCGATGGAGAAATTGAAAAGATGAAACGTGATGCTAAAGAGCACGCAGCCGAAGATAAAAAGAAAAAAGAAGAAATAGATATTAAAAATCAAGCAGATAGCCTTGTCTTTCAGACTAAAAAACAAATTGAAGAAATGAAGGATAAAATGTCGGCTGATACTAAATCCAAGCTTGAAACAGAGATTAAAAAAGTGGAAGATGCTATTGCTTCTAATAACTTAGAGCAGATAAAATCTGCTACTGAATCTTTGAATAAGGTTTGGAGTGCTGTTGCTTCCGAACTTTACTCACAGACAAATACCGGACAGCCCGAAGCAGGTCCTCAGGCTCAAGACACTCCCGGTGGAAATGGTACAGCTGAAGAACCTAAGGACAAAAAAGATGAAAACGAGGTTCAAGATGCATCCTTTGAAGTAGTTGATGACGAGAACGATAAAGATAAAAAGTAAATCTTTAATTTGGGTGTCACGGATAATTCCGTGACACCTACTTAATTTTTTTTAGGTTCACAGGCAAAGAGGGTGGCAAAAGATAATTAAAAGAAATATTGAATTATGTTAACTTTACTTTAAACGGAATAACTTCAAGGTTACCTAAATTAGTTAAAAATTATTTTTTATTATCGTTTACCAATACGTCAAAACCTTGAAGTTTGCTTTAATTAGTAAACACTCAAATTCAACTGCTTCGCAGTTGTTTTTTTCCTCTTTCTTTTTACCACGTATTTCTTACGTGGCTATTATAAATTTGACTGCTTCGCAGTCAGTTGCAATAAATGCGAAGCACTGTAATTTATAATAACTTTGTAAATCCGGCGAATGACCGAATACACAAAGTTCATAGTAAAAGAATCGAAAAACAATAGAGCTGAAAAGAAATTCTC
>DRJC01000038.1 GCA_011052365.1 Ignavibacteria bacterium | reverse complement strand
TCACTTGATATTCTTAACATTAAAAGTTATTTAATAATAAATTCACAACATATATTTTAAGTTTTGGCTAAAGAAAAATTAAAAATAAAAAAAAGGACACTTTATCAAAAAATAGTGAATGTCTTCATTGCTATTTTTATAGCAATACTATTTCTAATTTTTCTATTTTTTGGTATTAGCCAGACTTCAACATTCAGAGAGTATTTACGTCAAACCGTAGTCAATAAAGTAAACGATTCAATAAATGGCCATCTATCAATTGAAAAGATTGAAGGAACGCTACTCACATCTCTCTATTTAAGAAATGCCGTCATCACTTCAAAAAAAGATACTTTATTAAAGGCTGAGACCATTGAATTAAAAACGAGTCCCTTACAGCTTTTATTTAAAAGATTGAAGGTAAGAAAAATAGAGCTAACAAATTCTAAAATAGAATTAATTACATACAAAAACGGTAACACAAATTTAGATGAAATTTTTAGTTCTACAGATAAATCAAAGAATACTAAGCCGAAGCCGTTTCCATTTATTATTATAATATCTAATGCAGTTTTAAATAATGTACAGTTTTATTTGCACGATAGTAACTTTAGCAAACCGGGAATAATTTATGATTCTTTAACCACTCAAAATTTAAACATAAAAAATATAAATGCTTCCCTAAGTGCAAATTTAGATTTGAACAGGAATTTTTACGATATTGTTATTAACTCATTTAGCTTTAAGCCTAATATTAATTCTTTTAATATTAATAATATTGAGGCTCATATTACTATTGATGACCAACAATTATTAGTTGAAAAACTTCTGGTTGAAACTTCAAACTCTAATTTTGTTATTAAGGGATCGATGAAAAAGAATAAATTATTGTATGCTTTGGAGAATAATTCCTTTGGTGATGCTTCAGTTAATTTAAACCTTAAATCCGAAAGACTTGACTTGAACGAAATCGGGAAGGTTGTTCCTTCAATTTTACCCATAGATGGAATTGTGAAAGTGGAATTAAATACTAAAGGTAAATACAACAATTTTAATGTTAACAAATTAAAAATTGGTTTTGAGAAATCTCATTTACATATTAAAGGAAAAATAAAGAACTTAGATAATCCGGACAGCTTAAATATTGACGCAAACATTAATAATAGTATATTATATACTAATGAGGTTACTGAGAATTTTACTTTCTTAAATTTATCTTTTTTGAAAGAACTGAAAGAAATTAAAATTGACACGCTTTCATTTAGAGGGAGAAAGTTTGGTTTTATAAGTAATTTTAGAATTACGAATAATGAGGGAAATATATTTGGTGATATCCAGATGAATTTTATAGGTGAAGAAAATAATTATTTTGGTAAAATAGAAACCGAAAATATCTCACTGTATCCAATATTAAAAGTGCCAGTAAAACTAAATTCTAAGATAAATATTTTTGGAACAGGTACGGATCTTTTAACGATGAACACGACTATTAATATTAATGCTAATAATTCAATTTATAATAACAAAAAATTTGATGTTTTTAATTTATCTTCAAACATAAAAAACGGTAAAGTAATTTATCAGGTTGATGCTGTATCCGATACAACTATTATAAGTGTCAGTGGTAATATTTCGGAAAGTAACGATGATAATCTTAAACTTGATATTAAAACAGGGTTAACAAATTTTAATATTTCTGATTTTACAAATGATTCTTCATTATCAACTAATCTTAATCTTGTATTTAACGGAAGCGGGATAAAAAATAAAGATGGGGAATTTAGTTTAACCAGCAATTTAAAATTGAATAATTCTTACATAAATAAAACACCGTTAAATAGTAACAACTTTAAAATAAATATAATAGGTAATAACGATTACATAAGTAAACTGAATATTACTTCTGGAAAGATTGATGCTGAATTAAAGGGCAGGTTTTCGATAAAGAATACGGCTAATATTATTACAAAGGAATTAAACTCATTCACAAATGTAATTAATAAGGAGATTGCTAAACTTACTTTAGCCGAAGATACTTTATTAACTATATTACAGAACAAAAAAATAATTGAAAATAATAGAACAAATCCGTTAAGTAATGACAGCCTTAATTTTTCAGTTAGATTTAAACGGTTTAATTTACGGTCACCTTTTGTTGGTAGTGATAATATAAACATAAGTGGTTTACTTAAAGGTAGCGTTACAAATAAGAATGATAGTATTAATTTTTTCTTTAATAGCAATTTGGATTATGTAAAAATTTGGGGAGATGCCGGTGTATATTTTCTTTCTAATCTTTCCCTGAATGTAAATTTTTTAAATACTTTGGGGTTTACTAAACTTTCTAACTTGGTTGCCGATATCAGTTTAAATACTAAAAGGATTTTTGCCGGCAGTGATATAAAGAATTTAAAATTGGAGTATAAACTTAAAAATGGAACCGGCACATTATTGCTTAATGCAAATATTGAAAATAAACTTAAAATTAATATTATCGGAGAAACTGTTTTTAATGATTTAGCCTCCACATTAAAATTTAGTAAACTAAACTTTATGTTTAAAAAATATTTAATAAAAAATGAAGGCGAAGTAAACCTCTCATATTCAAACGGCGAAATTAGTTTTAATAATTTTCTCCTTACTCACGGTAATGGTAAGCTAAAAATCAGTGGATCATTGAATAGAAATGAAAATCTCAATTTTTTGATTAATTTAAATAATATAAATTTATCTGTCGTTACTAATAATATCTTGAACGAGCAACAATTTAAAAATATTAATGGTGTAATCAAGCTTGATGCATCAATAGAAGGTAATTATTCATCTCCCAAAATAGATATTAATTTAGGTATTAATAACATTTCGTTGGGAAAACATAAAGTTGGGATCCTTAAAAGCAAATTAAATTATTTAAATAAAAATTTAGCAGTAAATCTT
>DRJC01000037.1 GCA_011052365.1 Ignavibacteria bacterium | reverse complement strand
TCTTTTATTTCTGCTGCTACTTTTTTACCGTCTATTATTTGCATAATTTTTTTTTAATATTTTTTAAGCAACCCGAAGGTCGCGGTTACAATGTATTTCTAAAATGAATATTTTTTTAAACTTTTAGTTCATATTTTTCCGACAAATATGATTTCAATTTTTTATCATTTAAAATTTCATCGAAAAATGGATTTGAATTCTGCCAACCCGTTCTTCCCGTATTTCTAAAATTCTCTATTCTTCTAAGTGTAATTTCGCAATAAACAGGATCAATATCAGAAGTATAACATTTTCTACCAAATTTTTCAGAAGCAATTAATGTAGTACCTGAGTGCGAAAAGAAATCCACTACAATATCATTTTTATTACTACCGGCTTCAACAATCCTTTCGATTGCTTTTAAAGGTTTCTGTGCAAAACAGCCGTTTACATTTTCTTCCATTCTGTAAAAGACTTGCTGAATATCAACCCAAATGTTTCCGGCACGAATGTTTTCGGATTTACTTCTTTCAATATTTTCAGTCTGTTTGCCGTTTATTGTTTTATAATATCCTTTTAATATTTTTGGAATGTCTGTGTACTCAGCATTAATATTAAATTCAGGTTTCCCTTTAACATAATAAAGTAATTCCTGCCTGATAGACATCCAATTTTTCTGTGTCCCGTATCCCCTTTGGTTTCTCAATGTTATAAAACTCTTTGATTTGAAATCCGTACTTTTCATCAATTGCATAAATTCCGGTAATGGTGAAAAACCGTTTTTCTGATCAGCACCGAGCCAAACATAAAAAGAAGAATTATCTGATAAAATAGTGTAAATATTATCTACCCATTTTTTACACCAATTAATAAATTCTAAAGTATCGGTTTCTTTAAACGCTACAAAATTATAAGGAGGATCTTGAACCGAAAGAGCAGCTTTATTACCTCCCATTATTTTTATTAAAGAATTTTTATCCTCAATATCTACGCAAGCAATTCTGTGCTTCCCTTTTTCATCATCCCAAATATCTCCAAATTTAAATCGGCAATAAGGTAATAACAGTTTCTTTAATTCGGGGTCTTTGTCTATTCTTGGCAGAGGGAAATTAGTCATTTGTCATTGGTTGGGATTTGATTGTCTTCTGTTTTTGTTACGAATTCAGGGAATAATACTCTTTCCAATTCTATTGTCTTGCCTGTTTCAACATCAATTTTGAAAAACATTCCGCAAAGATGGGTATCGTTTTCAGCAGTTTCATACTTTTGAGGTGTTTGATATAAAAATCTATTTAAAGCTGCAACGGTTTTCATACCGATTACAGAGTCATACGGGCCTGTCATTCCAACATCAGTTATATATCCCATTCCTTTAGGGAAAATTCTTTCATCGGCTGTTTGTGTGTGAGTGTGAGTTCCTACCAAAGCGGCAACTCTCCCGTCTAAATAATGAGCCATTGCTATTTTCTCTGCGGTAGCTTCTGCGTGAAAATCCACAAAAATTATTTTAGATTCTTCTTTAAGTTTATTTAGAATCCAATCGGCTTTCCTGAACGGACAATCTATCGAGGGCATAAAAGTTCTACCCTGAAGATTAATAACAGCGACCTTCCCCTTTTTAGTTTCGGCTACATAATAACCGTTACCGTAAGTACCCTTGGGATAATTTAGAGGTCTGAGTGAGCGAGGTTCTTCTTTCAAATAATCTTGCGATTGCCTTTTATCCCAAGTATGATTTCCGCCCGTAATTACGTGTACTCCCAAATCAAATAAAATTTTGCCCTCTTTTTCAGTGCATCCTTTTCCGCCGGAAGCGTTTTCACCGTTGGCTACAACAAAATCGGCTTTGTATTTTTGAATAAGTGAAGGCAACCAAGTCTGAACTAAATCCAAACCCGGTTTTCCGACAATGTCGCCTATAAAAAGTATATTTATTGAACTCATATTATCCCTTAATTGGAAAGTAAATATATTTAATAATGAAGAAAGTTAAAACAACAATCATCTTCTAAACTATCAGCAATTATTTCTTTGTTGTCGACGACTGCATCAAAAAGTGAGCACCGGATGAACTGTTTTCACATCTCGTTTTTTAATCTGGTGGGGTTTTGTCTTGTGTCAAAAACTGTTGCTATTTTCACAAAATTATTATCAATCCAATAAATGATTTTGTAATTGTCAATAACGAGGTATCTATATTCGTTTTTTCTACTTTCTAAGAGAGGTTCTTTTTGTCCAATTCTTGGAGTTTTCTCCAACTGAATAGTCTTATTTACTATTTGCTTAATAATTTTCTTTGCTATGTTAATTGATACATTAACTTTATAGTAGTCAAATATATTTTCAAGTTGTTCTAATGCAGTATCTGTCCAAAATACTTTTAAGTCCACGAGCCAATTTCTTTCTTTATTTCTCTGGCGTTTATTAATTTTCCTTGTTTTGAGTCTTCCTCGGATTGATCAACAATTCTATTTAACTCTTCCATCGTCATTGGCTTGATTTCTTTCATAAGTTCTTTTTTTCTTTCCGAATTCAAAAGAGATTCAAGTTTGTTTATAATTTCCTCGTTTTGAACCCGAAGCAACTCTTGAATGAAACTTAATTTTTTTGTTTGAAGGTCCATAGCTCTGTGTTCTCTTTTCTTGTTTATTATAAAGTTAATCATTTGTTGGTTTGTTTTCAACTGATTTATTTGATGTCGCCTTTAATCTTACTGTTCTTTCTTCGTAATTTTTTTTGTATTTTATTTTTAGTTCATCAGTTAAAAAGGATGAGTCAATTAATTTAAAAACTTGAGCTTGTTCTTTTTTCATTTCATTTATCAGCAATTCTGTCCTATCTTGACTTATGCCTATTCTACTTCCGAATTCCTTAAAATCCTCTATCGAATATTTTGATGTGGATTCATAGTCTTGAGACATAAAATCATCTTTAAATAAATTTAATGCCAATTCACTTTCACCTGGTGTGTGAATCGAAGTATTTAAAAGATCATAAAACGGTGTTAAAAGATAATCCCCGTATTCATCATTCCTGTACAAAGAAAAATTTTTTAAATGAGCATCCCCGTTGCTGAACAAAAAATTAAATAACACTATCTTAAAATATTTTTCAATTTCTATTTTATAAGATGCAACATATTGCATCATAAGATTAGCTATTTCTTCGTAGCTAAAATCATACTTATAATTTATTCCGTTTGCATCTTCACTTCTATCGGCAATTTGTGCAAAATCCTCCTGTAGCAACCTTTTGCCGTCTTTTTTAACATCGAATCTTCTTGTAATATAAGCAGTTTCACCGTCCGAGAAAAAAACAATGCCGTTTGAAGCAGTATTTATTTTAAAAACTTGCCCGGCAATTTGCATTGTTAAATGTTCGTTTGCAGGTACTGCATCTAAATTTTCAAACTGTCCCGAAGGAATAGGTTTTAAAATATACTCTCCTCCCCTTTCTGTTAATTTTAAATCTTTACCTTCGAGTTTAAGAGAATGTTTTATTTGAATCCCGGAAATTGAAAGTCTGCCGCTCCGTTCTCTTTTTACCCTGTTAAATTCGGGACGGTTAAAAGATAATATATGCGAAACATTTTTACCGTCGAATAATTTCTTTCTGCATTTACCGCAATATGTTTCAAACCCGTTTTTTAAACACCCGGGACATCTTTTCAATTTCATCATTTAATTTCCTTTACCGTTACCCCGCCTATTGTATTTTCGGATGCGGTTTTTAG
>DRJC01000036.1 GCA_011052365.1 Ignavibacteria bacterium | reverse complement strand
TTTAAAAATGATTTTATCCTAATTTGTTGATGCGGACTTAAAGCACGAAAAACATAATCTGTAAAAAAACCTGATGCTAAATTTATTGCAAAAAGTGAACCGCTGAATATAAGACCTCTCTTGAAAAAGATGAGAATAACGGCAACTATTACCAAGGTAGCAATAAAAGGAAGTGCGCCGAACATAGATGATATTGCAACAATTCCCGGTGAAAGTACTATGAATAAACCGAAGAGACTAATTCCTTTCCAAAATATCATTGTTATAAATATTGTTATAAAAACTAAAACAGTTCCCATATCCGGTTCGAGTAAAATTAAAACGATAGGTATAAAACCGATTGCCAATGATAGAAGTATATCTTTAAAGGATTCTATATCTACTTCTCTTTTGCTTAAGAAAGAAGAAAGAGCAAGTATTGTAGATATTTTTGCTAATTCGGATGGCTGAAAACCTAATGATGACCCAAGATACAACCAACTCTTTGCCCCTGAAACTCTCTTACCCATTACCACAACAATAATAAGTAGAAGAATAGAAAAAATATAAATCGGCCAAGCTATATTTTTAAAAGAATTTGTCGGTAGAAAATAAATCACGAAAAAAACAATAATGCCTGTCCCAACCCAAATTAATTGTTTTGTAAAATTATTTTCAGCAATCGGATTATTTAATGTTGCACTATAAATTGCTATCAAGCCGATACCTAACAACAATATGATCGGTACAAAAAACCAGATATCAAATTTATCTTTAAACTTATAGTTTATTTGCAAAGTTACTTCACCGGATTTTTGTTTACTGTTAAATTTGCAGCCACTGCATTTTTGTTCATCTTCGGTCGCAAATACGTTTCAACTAATTTTTTAGCAATCGGTGCTGCATGTGACGCGCCAAAGCCAGCATTTTCAACAATAATAGCGAAAGCAATTTGCGGGTTATCAAACGGAGCAAACCCGATAAACAATGCGTGATCGTCTCCGTGAGGATTTTGAGCGGTACCTGTTTTTCCTGCCATAAAGATACCCGGTATTCTGCTTGAAGCTGCTGTACCTTTCCCGTTCACTACTAAAAACATTCCTCTTTTTACAACATCCCAAACTTTTTTTTCAATATTAATGTGTATTGGTTTTGTTTTAACTTCCACATACTTATTAGTTTGTCCGTCAAAATAACCTTTTAGTAAATGAGGTTGAAAACTATTACCGTTATTTGCAACTATTGCTGCAAATTGTGCAAGCTGGATTGGATCAATACTTACTTCACCCTGTCCAATTGCAAGACTTGCCATTATACTTTTAGGCCATTTTTTTCCGTAACGTTTAATATAAAACTGTTCATCGGGTATAAAACCTTTGGTTTCATTATCTAAATCAATCCCTGTCTTTTTACCGAATCCAAAAAGATTAGCATATTCTTTCCACTTTTTCATCCCTATTTTGTAAATGAGATTATAAAAGAATCCATTACAAGAATATTCAATAGCTTGCATAACATTAATTCTACCGTGTACGGCTTCACACTTAAAATATCTTCCGTAATACACTCTTCCGCCTATACAGTTAAATATAGTATTTTTATTTATCAGACCTAATTCCAACGCAGCAATTGATTCTACAATTTTAAATGTAGAACCGGGTGGTTTTGCAGACATAATAGCCCTGTTAAAAAATGGTTTGTCAGGGTCGTTGTTGAGCTTATTTAGATAATCTTTAGGCGTAATGTTTGCAAATTTACTAAGGTCAAAGTCGGGTGCGCTTACCATTGCCAGTACATCACCGGTGTTAGGTTCAATAGCTACAATAGCTCCCCTTTTACCTCTTAAAGATTCTTCCGCAACTCTTTGCAGTTCTGAATCTATTGTAAGGACAAGGTCATCACCTTTAACTGCCGGTATATCATTTTTCCCGTTTTTAAATTTTCCGATAAATTTTCTGCGTGAATCAACAAGTAAATAATTATACCCTTTTTCACCCCTTAATAAATTTTCATATTTTTTTTCCAGTCCTGTGCTTCCTATATAGTCGCCTTGCTTGTACTTCTTCTTTAGTTTCTTTAATTGCTTTTGTGAAATTTCATTCAAATAGCCGAACATTTGAGAGCCTAAAACATTAGCCGGGTAACCGCGATACATTTCAACTTTATAACTAACACCCGGTAAATGTTCCATATTTTCTTCAATCCAAGAAATAGTATTAAAGGAAACACCTCTTTTAAATCTTAGTTGAAAATATTTAGAATATCTTTTATTCTTTTCAAAAAACTTATTTATATAACCGTCTTCCAAACCCAAAGCAGCTTCTAATAATTTGTTTCGATTTTTATCATAATCTGCTTTAGTAATAAAAATTGTATACGATGGTAGATTGTTTACAAGTAATTTTTTATTCCTGTCAAGAAACAATCCTCTTACAGGAATTTTCTCTATTTTTTTAACACTGTTTCTTTTGGACTTTAAATCATAATATCCTTTTTGAAGTATCTGCATCTGGAATAATCTGATAATCAGAAAAGAAAAGCCGATAATAATTACCGCATATAAAATCGATTTTCTACTTTGTGATCCAAAATTTTCAGCTTTCAAGTAATTTCCTCCGTGGATAAAAATAAATTATTATCAACGCCACTATCGAAGTGTATAAACCCGGTAAAAGTCCTTCTTCAAACAATGATGAAATAATATTTTTGTTGAAGTCAATAGTAGAAAATATTGAGAAAATAATCGAGGCAGTTATTGAGCACAAAAGTACTATTAAACCAAAATTAAACGGTTTTAAATTAATATGTCTTTTATTTTCATTTGAAAAATAGCCTGCAATAAATCCTGCCAAAGTACTGGAAAGCATAGCGCTGCCTAACAATCCACCTGTAATTAGATCAAACAATAAACCGTAAACAAAACCAAGAACAGTTCCGTAAAGTTGACCGTACAAGATTGAATAAAATACAAGCAAAATTAATATAAAATTAGGTGTAATAGCATTCCAGGTAATAAATTGAACCAATGTAATTTGAAAAATTAAAACAGGAATGAAAAACAATATGGATAATAAGAATTTAGTTCGCACTATTTTCCTTCTCAAAAAAATTAAGTTCCAGTTTATTCATTTGAACACTCTTGACCATTTTAATAATAAATAAGTTTTCAACTGATGTTAAATTCGAAAAAGATTTTATCTTTACGCGGTTAAATATATCTGTGCTCATATTATTAATCGATGTTATATAACCAATAGGAATAGGTAAAGGAACAATTGTACTTAATTCGGAAGAAACAATCCTATCCCCTATTTTAATGTCTGATGTTTTTGGAATATTTGTAAGTATTAGATCATCACCGTCCCATTTTAAAATTGCATCTACCCTACTTCTTTCATCTTTAACTCTAATGCGTAGATCAACGTTTCTTAATGTTCTTATCATAGAATAATTATCCGACACGGAATAAACTATGCCGATAAAACCCAAATCATTAATTACAGGCATTCCTGGTTTTACACCGTCAATTTTTCCTGAATTTAATGTAAAAGTATTTGACGCAGTATTTAACGACTTTGAAACAACCGATGCAGAGATTAAAGGAAACGAAGTTGTATCTTTTAATGCAAGTAATCTTTTAAGTTCTTGATTCTCAATACCATACTTTCTTAGTAAATTAACCTGCAGCATTAGTTCAGCATTCAATCTTCTTAATTTCCCATTTTCATTTTTAATAAGAGTAGATGAAGTAACATCTGAAATTAAACTAGAGAATAAAGCAAAGCTGCTGAAAGCTATTGTTCTTACATTTTTAACAGAAGCATTATTGTTATTTGATAGGGCAAAGAGACTTGCTAAGATGAGAATAATTAATACTATATATTCTTTAAATTTGTACCAAAAGCTATAAAATATTTTTAACATATTTTAACATTTATTAATATGTTCTTTTACGAATTAAGACCTTAGAATATTTATTCAGATTGTCTATTACCTTACCTGCTCCCAAAACAACTGCTGTAAGTGGATCTTCAGCAACATGAACAGGTAAATTTGTTTCCATTCTTATTCTTTCATCCAAACCTTTTAAAAGTGCTCCGCCCCCGGTAATCATTACTCCACGGTCGAGTATATCGGCAGATAATTCAGGCGGTGTGCGTTCCAGGGATTGTTTTACCGCATCAACAATTTGCACTACCGATTCATTAAGAGCTTCTCTAATTTCTACTGAACTTACCTCGGTGGTTTTTGGAATTCCGCCAACTAAATCTCTTCCCTTTACTTGAATTGTAATTTCTTCTTTTAAAGGTACTGCAGAACCTACTTCACATTTTATTACTTCGGCTGTTCTTTCACCAATAAGTATATTGTGGTTCTTTTTAAAATACTGCATAATTGCATAATTCATTTCATCACCGGCAATTCTAATTGACTCTTCGTTAACAATACCGGATAAAGCTATAACGGCAATTTCAGTAGTACCTCCACCGATGTCAATTATCATACTTCCGGCGGGAGCTTCAACATCAATTCCAATACCAATAGCAGCCGACATTGGCTCGGCAATTAAATGAACTTCTTTTGCACCTGCGTGTTCAGCGCTATCTCTGACCGCTCTTTTTTCAACTTCAGTAACACCGCTCGGTACGGCAACAACCACTCTTCTACTTGATAAGGCACCTACTTTAACTTTTTTAATAAAAGCTCTTATCATACCTTCGGCAATTTCAAAATCGGCAATAACACCGTCACGCATTGGTCTTGTAACCCTAATTTCTTTGTGTTCCCTGCCCTGCATTTCTTTTGCTTTATTACCCAAAGCAATTATCCTTTTGGTGCTTCTATCAAAAGCTACAATTGAAGGCTCATTAAGCACAATGCCCTTGCCTTTAACATAAATTAAAGTGTTGGCTGTACCAAGATCAATAGCAATGTCGGTTGAAAATAAATCAAAAATACCCATATTTCCTCTTAGTGCTTAAAGTGTCTAATTCCGGTAAATACCATTGAAACATTGTTTTCATCTGCAGCAGCTATTACTTCTTCATCCCTCACCGATCCACCGGGTTGGATTATTGAAGTAACACCGCAGTTTATAATTTCTAACAATCCGTCGGCAAACGGAAAGAATGCATCCGAAGCG
This sequence comes from Ignavibacteria bacterium, assembly GCA_011052365.1. Classification (GTDB taxonomy): domain Bacteria; phylum Bacteroidota; class Ignavibacteria; order Ignavibacteriales; family Ignavibacteriaceae. The sequence continues at coordinate 2,321 of DRJC01000036.1, read as the reverse complement.
GCAACAGAATTTTTCAAATCCAAACCGTGTTCGTTTGCTTTCATCTTTGCAATTTTTGCTGAATCCAATCTTGACATTTGTCCAGCGCCAACACCCAAAGTACATTTATCCTTTGCAAATACTATCGCGTTGGATTTTGTATGCTTTGCTATTTTCCAGGCAAAAATCAGATCATCCATTTCTTCTTTACTCGGTTCTTTCTTGGTAACAACTTTTAATTCATTCTCTTTAAGAAGAAGATTATCGCTATCCTGTACAATAACTCCACCCGGAATGTTTTTAAAGTTTTGCACTTTACCTTGAATAGATTTTATCTGTCTCACCAGTCTTCTATTTTTTTTCTTTTTTAAAATTCCTAATGCAGCGTTTGAAAAAGACGGAGCACAAATTATCTCTAGAAAAATTTCATTTAATTTTGTTGCAGTTTCTTCATCAACTTCATTTGTAAAAACAACAATAGAGCCAAAAGCTGAAACGGGATCACATTTTAATGCATTTTGATAAGCTGCCAACACAGTGCTGCCAAGGGCTGCACCCGCAGGATTGCAATGTTTAATTATTGTGCAGGCATTCCCGCCTATTTCTTCGGCAAGTTCAACTGCCGAAACTAAATCTATTATGTTGTTATATGAAATTTCTTTACCGTGAAAGACATCAAAGTAGGACTGAAAATCTCCGTAAACAGCAGCCGATTGATGAGGGTTTTCGCCGTATCTTAATTGCTTATTGTTTTTAATATTCAGCCTGAAATAACTCTTGGGTTGATCAAACAATTTTTCCAAATGATTTGATATTGCCGTGTCGTATCTTGCCGTAAGAGAAAAAGCTTCTGCCGCCAATTCTTTTCTTTTATCAATGTTTATTTCACCGGATTTTAATTGCTCAATAAATCCCGTGTATTGATTGGGGTTGGTTAAAACGGAAACATAATTATAGTTTTTTGCCGCTGCTCTAATTAAACTCGGTCCGCCGATATCTATGTTTTCAATAGTATCTTCCAATGTTACACCGGGTTTTGATATTGTCTGCTCAAAGGGATATAAGTTTACACAAACAACATCAATTGGAGAAATACCGTTTGACTCTGCTTCTTTTATATCTTCCTCGTTATCACGTCTAAATAAAATTCCGCCGAATATTTTGGGATGAAGTGTTTTTACCCTGCCGTCAAAGACTTCAGGGAAAGAAGTAATTTCATTTATTTGAGTAACTTTTATACCGGATTCTCTTAATAATTTTGCGGTGTTTCCCGTCGCAATAATTTCATATTCTAAGTCAGATAGTTCTTTTCCGAATTCAATTACATTTGTTTTATCTGATACACTGATCAAAGCTATTTTTTTCAAATCAAGTTTCCGTTAGATAGAGTTGAAATCTTTTTATTTTTTCAAACACCAATTTTAATTTTACCATCAGCTATCTTTCCTATTGCTTCGGGTAATAATTGGTGTTCAACATTTAAAACCGAAGCTGCTATTTCTTCGGGTGAACTGCATTGGGAGATATCAATTTTTTCTTGTGCTATTATAAATCCCGTATCATAAGTTTCATCAACAAAATGAATAGTAGCACCGGATTCCCTGTCACCGGATTCAAAAACAGCTTTGTGAACATTCATTCCATACATTCCTTTACCTCCGTAAGACGGGAGCAAAGCAGGATGAATGTTTATAATTCTTTTTTTAAAATTATTTACAAATGTAGTCGGTAGTAATTTTAAAAAACCAGCAAGAACAATTAATTCAATATTATCTTTCTTAAATAATTCAGTAAGATAAATGTATTCTTCCGCAATTTTTTCCTTATCAATACAATAAGATGAAATATTGTTTTCTTTCGCAATATCAAGGGCTTTACAATGCGGTTTATCTGTAATAACCCATTTTACAACAATTTTCCCCTTTAAATCAGGGTAATTTAAAATCGCCTTCAGGTTAGAACCATGCCCGGATACAAACACTGATATACGCAAAATAAGATTTCCCTAAAAGTTGTTAAAATTACCTAAATAGTAGTAAAGATTCAACGATAACAGCTCCGAATTCATCGTGAAATGAACTTTAATTTTATTTTTTCTTATTCTGAAGTGAAGCTTTTACGAAATCCCTAAATAACGGGTGAGGTTTTGTTGCCCTGGATTTTAATTCGGGGTGAAACTGACATCCAACAAACCACGGGTGATCCGGTAATTCTATCATTTCAACTAATTCCCTATCCGGTGAAAGTCCGCTTAATATCAAACCGTTTTTTGTTAATTCATTTCTGAATTTATTATTTACTTCAAATCTATGCCTGTGTCTCTCAGAAATAAAATTAGTTTT
>DRJC01000035.1 GCA_011052365.1 Ignavibacteria bacterium | reverse complement strand
TTATTTGAAAGCAACTTCGATGGAAGTGGGGCTGTTAGTCAATTTCGGTCAGAAAAGTTTGGTTTGGAAACGCATGATTAATACATCCCCTTCCGTGTAATCCGTCCAAATCCGCATAATCTGTGTAATGAATATAAAAGGACACACTGCACAGATTTTGAACTACTTAAAGATTACAGGGTATAACCTTGGGCTATTAGTAAACTTTGGTTCCACAAGCCTGCAAGACAAAAGTATAATTATTTAGTTTATATTTGCGAATACAACTATACTATAAGTATGGGAAAAGGTACAAAAATAAACCAAATACTGCAACAACTGCCATCGGGTGTAGTGTTTTTATCGGGCTGGCTTAAAGCACAAGGTTGCTCTTACGAATTACAGCAGAGATACCGAAAAAGTGGTTGGTTGACATCTATTGGTCAGGGAGCCATGGTACGTAGTGGACAAAAACTGTTGATAAGTGGTGCAATTTATGCCCTTCAGCGGCAAGCCGGTAAGCAAATTCATATAGGTGGCCGTACGGCACTCGATATGCAAGGCTATGCTCATTATATAGAGTTGGAAAGTAAAGAAACACTTCTTTTTGCAGGACACGATAAAAAATTACCAAATTGGGTTAAAAATAACAACTGGGATACCAAACCTACGTTGTTTAATTCATCTTTTTTGCCACAAAATGCAGGCCTTATTGATTTTAAGACAGATGGATTTAAATTGAGAATTTCAGGAGCTGCCAGAGCTATCATGGAGTGTTTGGAATTGACACCAAGGCGTTTTGAATTAGTTGAAGCCTATGAAATTATGGAGGGCTTAAGCTTCTTAAAGCCTGATACTGTTCAGCTTTTGCTTGAGCAATGTAAATCGGTAAAGGTAAAACGTTTGTTTTTGTATTTTGCTGAAAAGGCAAATCATGCATGGTTCAGACATTTACAATTAAATAAAATTAATTTAGGTTCAGGGAAAAGGAGTATGGTAAAAAACGGTGTACTTATTCCCAAATATCAGATAACGCTACCAAAAAATCTGGTGTAATGGATTTAAGATATAGAAATCAAGCTGCCCTGTTAATACGAATTTTACCTGAAATAGCAAGAGAGAAATATTTCGCATTACATGGAGGTACCGCCATTAATTTGTTTTATCATAATATGCCGCGACTTTCAGTGGATATTGACCTGACGACTGTTCCTTTTGGAAATAGAAAAACAGATTTGGCACTAATAAGAAGCAAATTGCTTTCTATTGGTGAACGTCTCAGGGAAAACATTCCTGATATTCGTGTTAAAGCTCCTGTTGAGATAGATGACGAGTTGAAATTATATTGCTCAATACCGGAAGCGATAGTAAAAGTTGAAGTAAATACGATAAACAGAGGTATTAACGGTGTTCCGGTATTAAGACCTTTGTGTCATAAGGCTCAGGAAATATTCGATAGTTTTTGCGAAATTCAGGTAGTTCCTGATGCACAACTTTTTGGTGGTAAAATTGTAGCCGCCTTAGACAGACAACATCCACGCGATTTGTTCGATATTAAAAAGTTGGGCGGCATTAGAAAAAAACGAAAAGTGTCAAGTATTTTGAGCGAGTTACTTGACAAAACATAAAAAAAGAAATATATTTGCAGTATGAATATTGCAAAGAAAATAGAAAAAAAGATTAACAACATAGAAATAGGTGATACATTTACTTATAGAGACCTTGCGATAAAAAAAGAAGAATATTCCGCTGCAACAAAAACAATTGAGCGATTAATTAAAAAAGGAATAATTAAACGTATCTCTACCGGAATTTTTTACAAACCTAAACAATCTATATTCGGAGAATTGAAACCGGATGAAGAAAAAATAATATCACCATATTTGTTTAAAAACGGAAAAAGGATAGCATACATTACCGGTCTGTTGCTTTATAACAAAATGGGACTTACTACTCAAATTCCTAAGGAAATAAGTATTGCAAGTAACAAAAAACGAATTTACATATCAAAAGGAAACATAAAAGCAAGTTCCGTTAAAAGCTATGTTGAAGTAACAGACGAAAACTATAAACTTCTTGAACTGCTTGATACATTAAAAGATTTTAACAAGATACCTGATTTAGACAAAAAATCAGCTGTAATAATTTTGACGGATAAAATACTTGCACTAAATAAAAAGCAAAGAAAAGAACTGATTGAAATAGCACTTGAATATCCACCAAGAGTAAGAGCATTTCTCGGAGCATTGCTTGAAAATATAGATCAGAAAATTAATACCAAAAGTTTGGATGACAGTCTTAATCCGCTATCAGAATATAGATTGGGTATTACAAAAGAGATTTTACCAACAGTTGAAAAATGGAAAATTAAATGAACTTACACGAAAATAGAGACCTTTTTAAAGATGCAATAATAGCAACATCGCAGTTGAAAGGAATTGCAGAAATCTATGTTGAAAAAGATTATTGGGTTACACTTGCTCTATATTCCATTTTTTCAAATGAGATAGGAAAGTCTTGTATTTTCAAAGGAGGGACAGCTCTATCAAAATGCAATCATTTAATTGACCGCTTCTCGGAAGACATTGATATTGTATTGCTAAAACAAGGCAACGAGAGTAGTAATCATCTGAAAAACAAGTTAAAGAAGATTACAAAAATAGTTGGGGAACTCATTCCTGAAATAAAAATACAGGGAATAACCAACAAAAAAGGAATGATAAGAAAAACAGCTCATAATTATCCGAAAATCTTTGAAGGTTTATTCGGTCAAATCAGAGATAACTTAATTGTGGAAGCAACTTGGTTCGGAAGTTTTGAACCGTTTGAAAAAGGAAAAGTTAATTCTTTGATTTATGAAATGATACTTGAAACAAATCAACAACAAATTGCAGATGAATACGAACTAAATCCTTTTGAAGTAAATGTTTTAAGCCCAAAACGGACATTTTGTGAAAAAATAATGAGTTTAGTCCGTTTCTCATATACAAATTCACCAATTGAAGATTTAAATAACAAAATCAGACACATTTACGATTTAAACCAGATGTTGAAAAATAAAGAAGTTGAGCACTTTTTTAGCTCAAAAGAATTTGATGAATTATTATTAACAGTGGCGAATGATGATATGTTGAGTTTTAAGAGCGGAAATGAATGGTTACAAAATCACCCAACACAAGCGATGATTTTTAAGGAAAGAAACGAAGTCTGGGACAAATTAAAATCGAATTATTTTTCTACTTTTAACAAATTGGTTTATGGAGAATTACCAAATGATATTGAAATATTAGAAACATTAAAAAGAATAACCGAAAGAATGAAAAACATAAAATGGAAAATAGAATAACGACCGCCCAACAAAGGCTATACGTAATTTGGGTAATTTACTGATGTTAAAGATTATAGCATTAAATAAAATTAATGGCAAATTGATAGATAATCGTTTCAAAATCCCAAACTACGCATAGCCAAAACGTTGCTTGAAAGTACAGGTTATACAGATAATATTCATCAGGGTTTTCTGTTTTGTTTAATGAGTAGTAAGCGGCCTGTTCACGAAATTCTTCAACCTTTGTCGATGGATCAAAGCGCGGTCATTGAAAATCATTTCACAGGCATGACCGATGAGAAATTCACCTATGAAATGTTTGAATCCACAAGAAGTCAGCTGATTAAAAGTATTCATTCAAAATTGACACTTAAAGATAAAGAACTCTTGATGAGTTTTGATGATGGTAATCCGGTTTGGCCTGATACTGATTATAGTGTTTTTCCCGGCGTGCGTTGGAAATTATTAAACCTCATATCCGCATGGGGCTTCGTTATGAGAAGCCGGAATGCATGTCAGTATCGGCGTAGCACAGAAAAAAGCAACGCAGGTATAGCATTAGCTATGGTGAGTAGGTTTTTTCGAGCATTCCCAATAATGGCGTGCAGTATGGGTTCG
>DRJC01000034.1 GCA_011052365.1 Ignavibacteria bacterium | reverse complement strand
GTCACATTTATGTGACGGTTTATTCACTTGAAAACATACCTGGGCTTTAGCCCCATTTATGAGTCATCTTTGCCTTAAGTTGACAGCATTGCTTACAAAGAGAGGGACTTTTAAAAAGCATAGAAAGTGGCTTGTTTTAGCCCTTCTCTTTTTAAGAGATCGGAGATTCGACTTTGACGAAAGAGGCTGGGGATGAATTCCTATATTTGACATACAATTTTCACACAGCCTCTAAATGTCGGGGTTAATCAAAATCAGGCTTTTTCCACAGGGATCACTTTGTGAAGTCCAAATAAAAAAGATAAGAAAATATAGAAAGAGATTTAATCACGTAGAAAATAATAGATAAGTACTCCCAGATTTATCTGCATTAGAGAAAATGTAACCCCGCTTATTGCATCATATTTGTTAGTGTCGTCCAACATAGCAGAGCTATTAGTTCTTTTGTAGTCGTCAAATCTTTTATCAGCTTTTATTTTATAGTAAGCCGTTGCTGCACCCAAGGCTATAAAACTACCGAGCAGAATTTTAAATATTGGTTTATCATAGAAAAATTCTTCTTCATCTTCATTTGTAAAATCGAATTTAATTTTATTAGAATCTTTGTAATTGAAAAAGTTTACACCTTCTTTATTCATAAAGGTTTGAAATTTATTGTCGTCAAATAAATTAGCGTTATTGCCTATGCCTATTGATTCAGATAAATATTTTTTGCTTAAATCATAATTCGGGAAATCATCAAACCTTTTTAATGTTAATTCTCCTTCACTATCGTTCAATAATTTACCGTCTAAATAAATATTTGAAGAAGATATGGTGGACTTAATTATAACCTCCGTATTAGTCCCTTGTGCATAACCGGGTCCTGTTATGGCTATCAGAAAAAATGATAAAATTATTTTAATTATCAATTTCATAGGCTTCTAATTTGCCTCTCTCATAACCGATAAATAATGTATTTTTGTAAATTACAGGTGATAACTTCGCTCTTCCATCTAACTTTAATGTTTTTTGAATCACCCCTTTTTCCTTATCAACAAATAATATTTTTTTATCAAAATCCGGAACAATTAAAATATTTTTTGTCACCAATGGTGTTATATTAAATAAGCCGTCGGTTTTAAGCTCCCATTTTTTTTGCCCGGAATTTTTATCAATTGAATAAAGTGTACCTGCCAAATTTCCAATGTAAATATTGGAAGCATCTAATACAGGCGTCATTAAAATTTTTGTCCTTGTATTAAACTCCCAAATGATTTTCCCTGAATTTATATCGAGTTTGTATAATTTGCCATTGGTATTCCCGATAAATATTTTACCATCTGATATTGTACTTCCGCTCCAAAATTTTCCGCCGATTTTTTCCCGGTATAAAATTTTACCGTCATTGTAATTTAACGCTATAATTTCACCATTATCATTTCCCAAAATTATTTTATTGTTATAAAAAGACGGGTTAGTCCTTGATTTAACATTCGTATTTGTCTCCCACAAGAATATTCCGTACTTGTCATATTTAATTACCTTCCCGTCTAAAGTTATAATTACAAAACCATCGGATAATTTTAATATTTCAGTTTGCACTCTGCCTTCAACATCTACTTCCCTAAATGGTTTGGCGCTTGTATAATCATACATAACAAATTTAGACATATTCTCTTGTTCCATAGAAACAACAAAGACAACCCAAAGACCTGAAACCACAGGGGTTGTATAAACAGCTCCTTTATTTTTTATTTCTCCATATTTTTTCCCGTTAAAAAAATTAAAAGCATAAACTCTGCCGTATAAATCATTTATAAAAACTATTGAATCGGAAATTGTTACCGATGAATTTGAAAATCCTCCCCTTGTATCACTCTCCCATTTTAATTTTATATTATCGTTGAACTTTATCGGCACATAAAAATCTCTTTGCGGATTTTTACCGAACATTGAATAAGCATTTGAATCTATTTTTGATTTAATAAGCATTCTGCTTGTTGTACAGCCGCTTACAAAAACTAAGAGGATAAATAATATGTAGAATTTCTTTTTCAAAAATCCCAACCAAAAAAGAATTGATAAAATAAACCATTTTGAAAACGAGTAAAATTTTTCTCGATTTTTTTACCGATGTCATATCTTAAAACCAATGCACCGAATAAATTAAATCTTACTCCAACGCCGACACTGCCCAATGTGCTTTTATAAATAGTATCCCAAGCACTTCCGGCATCAAAAAATGCTGCACCGCGTATACCAAAAAATCCTAAATTTATAAAAGGAAATTTTAACCTGATTTGATCTATTAAAGGAAATCTTAACTCTACTGAAGTGAGCCACATTTTTTCACCACGAATTGAGAAGCGAGGCCAACCCCTCAAATCCCAACTTCCGCCCATAAAATATCTCCTTGCTTTCTTACCGTCATTATAAAAGAATGCTGCCCGCATTGCAAAAGCGGAACGAAGACCTAAACGGAAATAATTTCTAAAGTCTGCAATTATTGAATAATAATTAACATTACTGAATTTAACATCACCCGTGTATGCAAGCTCTATCCGGGTTCTAGTCCCGTCTAAAGGTCCTGTACGTCCCCATAAAGAATTATCAAAAACATAGGATATTGAATTACTTACCAATAAAGCTTTTCTTGCAATTACACCTCTAATTATTTCTTTATCGGAATTGGCAACTGTAACGGAAGTCTCAATTCTTGAAAATTTGGAAAACGGAAAACTAAGCTGGAAAAATCCGCCGAAAATCCTTTCGAAAAAGAATTTATCCGAATCCCTAATATCATACCTGTTCCCTGTAAAATGAAAAATTCCGTAACCATAATTTGTCCTTCTACTTAGGTCAATTCTTTGTAAAGATAAATTAAAGCTGTTTAAGAAATCGCTTTGAACCGTAGCCGAATTATAAAGCAAAAAGTAATACTTATCATTACCCAATAAATCACTCAAAGATATTATAGCTCCACCCTGTGTACCGAAAACAGGACTTGTAGATATTTGGCTTTGGGCGTAATCTAAAGAGTACTGTTTTTTATATTTTATAATTCCCTTTTTAGGTTTTACGGGATAAATATTGGCAGCCCATTTAGTACCGGTCGAATCGAAATTCATTACAATTGCTTTATTAGAATCCGGTTGGACTTTTTCTATTCTTTTTGTAAATAAATTGAATGCAAATTTATTAAAACCGGTAAAAGCAATAACCGAATCTGATATTTGTCTTGGAGTAAAAATACCTGTTAAGTATTTTGTTACTTTTGTTACAATAGAAGACGTCCTTCCGTTATTAAATTCCACTGAATAAATATTATCAACACCGCTTAAGTCGGAAGTGAAAAAAAGTTTTTTAAAATCTTTGCTTAATGTAGGTGAGTTGTTTTGACTGTTTAAATATGTTAAATATTTAATTTCTTTTGTCTTAATATCAATAGAGAAGATATTATTTTTCCCTTTATATTTTCCCCCGGTTCGATCCGATGAAAAAATAATTTGGTTATTATTAATCCCGAAGGTAGGCTCGTGATCGTTATAATAATCATTTGTTATTCTTTCTAAATTTTTATTTATGAAATTATAGACATAAATATCTCTGTATCCTTTGGAATCAATTGCCTGAAATGTGAGCTTTGTTCCGTCTCTTGAAAATTTTGGTGAAGCAATGCTAATAAGTTTTTTAGTCCTATATTCATTAATTATTTCATCATCCTTAATCGAATATAAATAAATAACATCCGTTCCCCCGCTTTTAGATACAAAAGCTAAGATACCATCTTTAGAAACATCAATTGAAGACCTAAACAAATGGATTGTTTCGAACTTACCCGTTTTTTCCCCTTGCAAAACCAATTCCGGTTCAGTTTGTTCTTCACCCTTTTTAGCAAGTTTAATTTTATACAGAGATGCATACCCGTTACGGTTAGCAACAAAATATAAATAAATTATTCCATCTTTAGTGTATGGTACCGGAGAAAAATTAAAGCCCCAATTTGTTATCCTTTTTCCAACAACATCAAATTGATCGTCTATGGCATACAGGGGGTAATATTTCTTTTTAAGATATGATATCCATTCATCGTCTATTTGTTCGATTGATTTACCAAG
>DRJC01000033.1 GCA_011052365.1 Ignavibacteria bacterium | reverse complement strand
TAAATGGCTGATCTAGATGTCACAATCAAAACGTAATTCCGATCATTTCAAAAATAGTTTCTATGTGTTAATAAATTCAGTAGTAGATAGAAGCGTTTTTTTCCTATTTTATATTTTCTTGGCAAGAGCCATTTCAAAACCGGATTATGGCTTTATAATTACAATATTCGCCTTCACAAATATACTCCAAGCTATTTTCGATTTAGGGTTGCCATTTTATATCCAACGTGAAGCTGCATCGGGAATTAATATCAAACAAAAAATTGATTCTATTATTTATATAAAAATAATTTCGCTAATTCTATTTCTCAGCATTCCTGTATTATATTTTTATCCTTTAATAAATAGTACAAATATAATTTTAATTATTATAATTAGTTTTATCAATTTTGGATTAGGGATAAGCAATATTTTCAACTCAATTTTTCTATTGTAACAAAATCCCTTTAGATTTCTCAAGTGCACTGTTTTCAATGCTTTGATAGAGTATGCTATTTTCAATAACCCTATCTTTAACTCAAAAATACCTGGAAAATATGGTTTTAACTTAATTTCAGGGATTATTTTTTTGCTAAATAGATAAAATATGCTATATTTACAACTACAATAAAGCATACATTATCATGAAAGCAATAGAAGAATTAAAATATCTGAAAAACATTTATGGTGTTGAAAAAGTTATGACCATAAGTGATCTGAAAAAACTTATGATGGTTTCAGAGATTACCATCCGCCGAAAGCTAAAGAAATCGGGAGCTATAACCAGTTATAATAAAAACGGGAGGTTCTATACCTTACCACATATTCCTAAATTCGATTCTTATGGTCTTTGGTGTCATAACGATATTCGTTTTTCAATACATGGAAATTTAAACCGGACAATAATACAATTAATCAATCAGTCTTCCAGTGGATTAAATGCAGAAATAATTGGAGAATTAATTGCGTATCCTCCCCATTCATTGCTTCATCAACTATATCTTAAATCTGCAATACAAAGGGAGAAATTACATGGGAAATATGTTTATTTTTCCATTGATGAACAGTTATACAAATCACAACTCAATAAATACATAACCCTACAAACACAATATATTGAGGATGATATATCATGCATCATAGCAGTAAGGTTGCTTATAGAGAAAATCAGAAGACCAAAATACAACATATCTCATTTAGTTGGGATTCTACATAGAGAAAATATAAAAATCAGCGAGTTACAGGCAAAACGCTTTTTTGAAAAGCACGGGATTGAAAAAAAAACACCGGATTTGAAGTAGTTTGTTTATTACGCAAACTATTGGACGATACCATAAATAATCTTAGCCTTACCAATATTTTCACACAACCGCCGATGGTTTATTTTAAAACAATAAAGGTACTCTGCCCGGAATGTCAGACAAAATTAAAAGTACATCATACTGATATAAGAAAAGTTTATAGTCTGCATATCGGCGTATTTAATGCACACAGGACTTTTTTGTATTGTCCGGATTGTAATATGGTTTATCATGCAGAAGAATTTGAAAAAATAGCACCGCCATATTCAAATGTAGGATATGATGTAATTGTATTTATAGGCCGGTTGATATTTCATGAACACCATACACTTAAGGAAACAATATCTGTATTAAAAAACCGGAATATAGATATTTCATCTTCTGAAGTGGCGTACCTTGCTCAAAAATTTATAATTTACTTGTCAATCCTACATCAGGAATCCGGGTTAAGGCTAAAAATGCAGATACAGCAGAATGGAGGTTATATCATGCATGTAGACGGCACATGCGAAGGAGCAAGCCCTCATTTGGTTAGTGCAATTGACGAAGTCAGTAATTTTGTACTTGCCAATGTGAAAATCCCAAGCGAAACCAAAGAGCAGGTTGTTCCATTTCTTAAAGAAATAAAAGAACAATACAGCGACCCACTTGCTATAACCAGCGATATGGGGAGAGCGTTTTTGAGCGCCATTTCAGAAGTCTTTCCCGACAAACCAAATTATATCTGTCATTTCCACTTTTTAAGAGACATAGGAAAAGATTTATTAGAAAAAGAGTACTCCATTATCCGTAATAAGCTGAGAAAATATGGCATTGCATCTCAATTGCACTATCGACTCCGCTATTATTTTAATAATAAAACAGAAGATATCAATGTTACTCAAATAAACGATATCATAGAAACAACAAAGCACCCGCCGGTTTGCCGAAAGAACAGCCGGCTCATAAAACAACTGTGTCATATTTTACTGCTTTGGGCATTAGATGGTAAAAACCACGGAAATGGATTTGGATTCCCTTTTGACAGACCACATGGAGAATTTTACAAACGATTATGCATGTTGTTTCAAAAATTGAAATCCTTTAAGAAAAAGTGCAGCCTCGATAAGTCATTGTCAAAAATAATTGCAAAAATAATGGACGACTTAATGCCTTTGGTTAATGAGATTGAATGCAGAGAAGCATTCCAAATACTCATAGAAAAAGAAAAGGTATTTGATAAATTACGACAAGCCCTCCGTATTGCTTTGCCATCTACGACTAATGGACTAAATGATAATGGAGAAGATGTTGAAATTGACACAATTGAAAACAATGTAAAAGATTTTAATGAATGGATACTCCACGAAGAATATTATCATAAAAATAATGACTATCATAAATTAATCTGTCAAATTGAGAAATACTGGGATAAGTTATTCAGCGCTCCAATAATAATATCTTCTCCCGATGGTGATTCTTTTATTCAGCCGCAAAGAACAAACAATATTCTGGAACAGTTTTTCAGAGGTATCAGAAGGGCACATCGAAGAACAACAGGTAATAACTCAATGTGTAAAAAACTACAATCTATGTTTGCTGATACGCCATTAGTTAAAAATCTTGACAATCCTGATTATATGAAAGTTATATTGAATGGGGGAAATTCGTTAGAAGAAAAATTTGCAGAAATCGACCATAAAAAAGTTATTGCAAAAATGAAAGATGCCGGAAAAGTTGAAAGTAAAATACCTCGTAAAATTAAAAAGTTCATAAGGAAAGATGAAGTAATGACAAAATTACTATATTTGATAGCAGATTAATAAAAACCCAAAGGGATTTTGGAATAATAG
>DRJC01000032.1 GCA_011052365.1 Ignavibacteria bacterium | reverse complement strand
CCCTTTATCTGGCACCTTACCAGTGGTCCCGAGCAGGGTTTCGACGCCTATATTATTATTTACAAATGGAGCCGTGATAAGTTAATGAGCATCCGCTCCCGCTATATCGAGCAAAGAGAACGCTCCATAGAAAACCGCCAGAGCGATTTGTGTGCCAAAGAGAGCCTTTCGGCATCGGAGCAAAACGACCTGGATACCATTTACAAACAGCTAAAAGAGATAGAAAGCTTTAAGCAAAGAATAGACGAGCTGCTTGCCGGGGGCTACAATCCCATATTAGACGATGGTGTGGGTAAAAACATAGCCCCGCTTCAAAAGAAAAAGATGATTGCCTATGAGGTGCTTAATTCGGGGCAGTTAAAAAAATATTTGAATGCCGATTGGTAGAACGCAATAACAGAATATAAACAATCTGTCGCATATATTTACTATATTTGCGACAATATTTTCACATATTTATGCTATTTTTGTGAAATTATTAGTAACCTTAATAAGATGCAAAGTGTTGAAAATATAATAGAAACAGCCATAAAAGCAAAACCAAGGGGTTTCCTTTTGTTTCCGGAAGATTTTGCCGATAAGGGTTCGGCAGAATCTGTGCGTAAAGCACTTCAAAGTTTAAAGAATAAAGGAGTCATCAGGCAGGTGGCACACGGCATCTATGTACGGCCAACAATTAACGAGTTGATAGGTGAAGTAATGCCGGCAGCAGAAGAAGTAGCCTTAGGAATAGCAAAGAGAGATAAAATACGCATTGTACCTACAGGAACTTATGCATTACATACTTTAGGATTAAGCACCCAGATACCTTTGAATTTGGTTTTTTTAACCGATGGTGCCGCTAGAACCATTAAAATAGGTAATCGAACTATTAAACTTAAAAAAACCACGCCAAAAAATCTTATGGCGAAGGGTGAGATCAGCAAATTAGTAATACAGGCACTTCGTGAAATAGGTAAAAATAAAATTAGTGATGATGAAATGAGTAAGATAATTCGTCTTTTAAAGCAGGAAGATCAGAAAAAGTTGAAACATGATATCTCGCTTGCTCCGGAATGGATTAGAAAAATTATGAGAAAAGCATTGGATGACAAACTTTTATGATATACCAGATAAATTAAAGAACGAAATTTTCACCGAGGTAGGTAAAAAAAGTTCTTTACCCGCTTATGCAGCAGAAAAAGACTGGTGGGTGGTACAATGCCTTTCTATTATTTTTGATATGGATATAGGCAAACATCTGGTGTTTAAAGGAGGTACCTCATTGAGTAAGGCCTGGGGACTTATTGAACGTTTTTCGGAAGATGTGGATCTTGCTGTTGATAGAAGTTTTTTTGGTTTTGAAGGAGAGTTGGGTAAATCGCAAAGAACAAAACTGAGAAAAAAGGCAAGCAACTATATAACAGATGTCTTTGTGCCGGAGTTAAAGAGAAAATTTAATAAATCCGGATTTAATGATGTTGATGTTAAAGCCATTGAGCCATTGAGTAGCGATCAGGATCCGCGAATAATAGAAATATATTATCCCAATGTGATCGAGTCCCCGGCTTATATCCGGCCGAAAGTACAAATAGAAATTGGCTCACGTTCCATGCGCGAACCATTTACATTAGTGCCTGTAAAATCTTTAATAGATGAATATTATCCGGACAAGGATTTTGCACAACCGGAAATAGAAATTCCCGTAGTTAACGCGGAACGGACTTTACTGGAAAAGATATTTTTGTTACACGAGGAGTTTCAAAGGCCTGAAGAAAAGATCAGGGTGGATCGGTTGAGTCGTCATCTGTACGATATTTATCAACTTGACAAAAGCGGTTTTACCGATAAAGCTATTGCTGGTAAAGAACTTTATGAAACCATAGTCCGACACCGCTACATATTTACAAAACTCGGAGGGGTTGACTACAATAAACATAATCCAAAATACATCAACCCGATTCCTCCTTCGGAGTTAATGGATGCCTGGGGAAAAGACTATCAAATTATGCAGGAACAAATGATTTATGGCGATTCCCCTTCGTTTGATAAATTGATTGCAGGTGTCAGAAAAGCAACCGAAATGATAACTAACATCGGATGGGAGTTTGAACTCACGTTTCCTCCAATTATCAAAAAAGAAAAATAAAAACAATGATAGACAACTGGTTTAAAAAAGATATAGAAAAAAGAACAATAAAATAAAAGATGTTACTTTATAGAAAATTTAAGCGGGAAACTGCGGCACGTCCCATACCCGCATACATTGTAGGGCATTAAAAAAATAGAAATATGGAATTTGGCACCAAAGAATCATTAATCTTATTGATAAGAAAAAGCATTATTCTTAATGAGCTAACAACCAACTTAAAAGTTGATGAATATGATGATTTTTCACATGTCTTTTTTTCAAAAAATTTATTGACGTCAATTTCTATTTGGAACATAATTAATCCAGCTCAAATGACTTTACCTGAAATTTCAGAAGCGCCAATTAAATTTTATGATTCAAGTAGTGCTTTTACATTAACAAGAAATCTATTCGAGAGTTATGCAAATATGTACTACTTGTTAGTGGATAATAAATCTCAAGAAGAAAAGGAATTTAAATTTTTGTTGTGGAAACGACATTGGCGAGACGAAAGAAGAAAAATTTCAGATTCAAGAGGGATTTATCACGCGAAACTTGTTGAAGAAGAACAACAAATATTAGAAATTGAAAAAAAATTATCAACAAATAGATTCTACATCGCTTTATCAGATAAGCAAAAAGAATATTTCAAGAAAAGAAAAAATTGGGCAACATTAAACCTAATAGAAAGAGCTAAAAGAACTGTAATAAATGAAAATAAGGTATTTTATATGTATAAATTTTTGTCTAATTATGCTCATTCGGAATCATTTGCAATAATGCAGTATAATTCGATTAATAATGCTCTTGATGATCAAAATTTATTAAAAGGAGTCCCTATTATTTATACGGAAAGCTTATTAGCATTGACAATAGACATATTCAAGAGCCATTTTAATAAAGTAAAAGAATTTATTGAAAAAGATGACTTTTTAAAACAGAATATTATTTGGTCGCTAAATTACATGAGTAAGAAAAAATAAATAATAACGCCCTGCAACAATTAGCGTTCTGATGGCCGGGACAGCCCGTCCCGTTTTTTTCGGGAGCCCAATCTGAACGTGTTGTTGACAGCCTGTCCCGGCTTTTTCGGGAAAACCGGCAGAAAGAAGTTGGAAATTTACCTATGGGGAAAGAGTAAATTTTATTTTGATATTTGGAGGGCTGTACGGATAAACCGCTCCAAGTTGTGCTACCCATTCCGGAGCAAAGTGTGCCAATGGTTCCGGAGCAAGTTGTGGCACAACATGCCCGGAAT
>DRJC01000031.1 GCA_011052365.1 Ignavibacteria bacterium | reverse complement strand
TTAGCTACGGTCCTCGCTTCAGAATAAATCGAATTTATCTCGAAGGGAAATTTCCGGTTTTCATAGACAATGCTTCCATTAATTATCACGGTCTCAACATCTCTGGAAGAAAAACCGAAAATAAAATGTCCCGCAAGATTTTCATCAACTAAATTAGTCGGTGGAATATAATCATAAATCACTATATCCGCGATGTAACCTTTTTCTATTTTGCCGAATTTTTTGTCGAAATATCTTTCTAAAAGTGTATTACCGTTTTGTAAAAATTTCAAAAAGTCGTCCATCGTCAGCTTTCCTTTGGAATCGGAGTTTTTAAAGAAACCAAATTTAATTTCTTCAAACATGTTCGAACCGATACCGTCTGTTCCAATGCCGACATTTTTAACTTTGTGAAGATTATTCATATATCCAACACCATTATTCATGTTGGATCTTGGGTTATGAATCAAGAAAGAATCTTTTTCGTTTAAAATGTTAATATCATTTTCTGTTAAATAAACGCCGTGAACTATTATTGATTTATTATTCAATAGGGAAAAATCATCCAATCTTTTTAAAACATCTTTTCCGAATTGTTGATTTGAAAAAGACGAATCGGTTTCATCTTCCGATACGTGAATGTGAAGACCACGGTTTGATATTTTTATTGCGTGACTTATTTGTTCTAAAGAATTATTGCTGAGGGTAAACGGAGCGTGTGCACCAATTGCAGTTTCAACTAAATATTTTGTGTCTTTACCTCTCTTATCATTTTCTATATTCTCAGCAAATTCAATAGATTCTTTAACTCCCTCACGCATCCCATCTATTCCGTTCCTGTCTGTTATTTCGTAAGCTAATATCCCCCTTAGTCCGGCTGTTTCAAAAGCTTTTTTTAATGTTGAGAGAGACCCGGTAATAAAAGACGGTGAAGCATTATGATCCAGTACGGAGGTCGTTCCGGCTTTAATTGATTCCAATGCTCCGATTAGTCCGCTGTAGTAAAGTGATTTTTCATCAAGTGCCCTGTCAAGTCGCCACCACAAATTATTTAAAATGCTCACAAAATCATTCGATGGTTTTATATCTGCAATAATTCCTCGAGCCAGTGCCGAATAAAAATGATTATGAGAACAAACCAAACCGGTTGAAATAAATTTGTTATCAAGATTTAATATCTTGTCGGCTTGGTAATTGCACCCAATATCTTTGCCGATATCAATAATTATTTCGTTCTCAATAACAACGTCAACATTGTAGTTGATTTTCGGAGGATAAAATTGAATTAGATTTGCATTTTTTAATACAATCATATTTTACCCTCTCTTTTTTCTCTTTTCTTTATCGGCAATTTAAAATACCGGGTTCCGTCATATTGATAAAAAGCATTGGCAACAGCAGCAGCTGTTGGAACCAAACCAATTTCACCCACACCCTTTACACCGTAAGGTCCGTGCGGATCGGGTACTTCAATTCCTATCACTACCATTTTGGGAGTTTCTTTTGCCCTTAAGATTCCCATCTTTCTTAATTTAGTGCTTTTGGGAATGCTGTTCTCCAACTCAAGTTCTTCCGATATTGCATAGCCCAAACCCATATGGATTGAGCCTTCAATTTGTCCTTCAAACAAACCGGGATTTATAATCTTTCCCGCATCGTGGGCAGCATAAACCGTATCGATTTTTCCGTTATCATTTAAAACCACTACCTGTGTTGCGTAGCTGTAAGAATAATGGGTTATTATCTCTTTAACATCGGCACCGGGTTTTGTTGTCCAGTTGCAAATCCATTCTCCTTTGTAAACCTTTCCGGCAAGTTCTTCCAACGATTTTGATTTCAGATCTTCTTTAAGTTGTAAGCAGGCATTCGCAATTGAGTTGCCGATAATGGAAGTAGCTCTTGATGCAGTTGTCATTCCGGCAGAGGCGTTTGCAGAGGTATCAACTTTTACTTCAACTATTTCCGGCGGAATACCGGTTTCGTGTGATAAAAATTGAACTGCCATTGTGTTAACACCTTGTCCCATTTCCGTCCAGCCATGATGAAGTGTTACTTTTGAAGGGGATACAATTTCAATCGTTACTTTGCCTTCATCAGCCATACCGTTGCCGATTCCGGTGTTTTTAATTCCGCATGCAATACCGGCATACTTTGCACCGTTGAAAATATCTTTAACAGCTTCAAGAGTTTTCCGTATACCGCTTCCTCTATTAATTATCTGCCCGGTGGAAGTCAAATCTCCTTCGGTTAAAGCATTATCGTAACGGAATTGCCAGCGATCGAAACCACCTTGTTCGCACAAATCGTCAATACAGCCTTCCACCGCAAAAGCAACCTGGTTAACACCGAAACCACGCATAGCACCGCAGGGCAAATTGTTTGTATAAACTGCACGACTAACAATATCAACATTGGGAATGTGATACGGACCGGTAGCATGACCGGCGGAGCGTTCGAGCACTTTCATACCGACAGAAGCATAAGCACCAGTATCTCCTAAAATATCAGCTTTCAGTACCGTTAGTTTTCCCTCTTTGTTACATCCCAAAGTGTAGTTCATTTTTATCGGATGACGTTTTGGATGCATCAAAATCGATTCATCCCTGTTGAGAAGAACTTTAACAGG
>DRJC01000030.1 GCA_011052365.1 Ignavibacteria bacterium | reverse complement strand
GTCTTTGAAGAGTTGTTGAGTTTTGTTTGCATGCAAAATGAATTACTTTTGGAAGAATATATTTATTGTAAAGTCCCATATTTATATGCTTTAATAAATTGTTGACATTAGTTCAATTGTCTGAACCTATAGTATTTATAGATGCGAGTGAGGTATTTAAATATTTATTTTCGTTTCCAACATAGTAATAAACCGGTTCTTTCTCCAGGTTGTGGCATTGGGTTTCCAAAAATAAAATGATTTTCTGAATCCGAAAAAACAACAAATCAATTATGTATGTGTTTTTTTTTAATTCAATTTCTTAATTACATTTTTTCCACAATGTTTTTTTTTAGCCATGTAAAAGCTTCATCTTGATTATATTTAATTTCTGTACGTAATAAGCCCTCCAAATCTCCAATAAAATCCTGATCGGTTCGTTTTGCTTCAATGTTTTGTAAAAATTGTTTTTTAGTTGGGGGATTATTTACAGAATGTTTTATGTATTCTTTATAGCAATGAATAATTTCATCATAGTTTAAATTTGCATGAAGACTTGCATAATGTAAATCGAATAAATCTCTCCCCTTTTTGCGTTGATACAAAGCTCTCAATTTTGTGCCAAGTAATTCGTTGATATTGAAGGTAGTTATTTCTGTATTTCCTGAAAACCATTTGTTATTTATTTTAAAAGGAAATTTTACCCAACCTAATACATTAAAATGTTCTCTACAATTAATCTCGATTTTTAATCTAAGCCGTATTTCTGTATGTTCGGAAGTAAAACGGTAGATAATGGAATTATTATTAGCCTTTTGTTTAACAACTCTTTTTCCCTCAAAAAATGTAATCACTTTATCAATCTGTTGTAAAATCGGTTTTATTGGTCCCTCATGTATTTGTACCAAATCAATATCTTCAGAATATCTGGGAGCCGGATGTAAATACAATTTATGAAGTGCAGTTCCACCCCTAAAGGCAAGATTTTCTTTTAAAAAATTATTGGAGAATATTTCCACTAAGGTTCTGGTTATTACAAGGTCTTGTTCAACCTGGTCAATAGTTTGCCAAGGGACTTGGTTTTTCCATCTTGCTATAAAAGGTCTTGGAATCATAAGTCACTTTCAAGTTTAATGTTAACGTCAACCCTCCATTTGTTTCCGGTTGTACCTGCTTTTTCTCCTTTTTTTGATCTTAACAAAACAGGATAAAACGACTTGGTTTTAAGATGTTCATAAAGTAGTGATGTTAGTTGTATATCTGCTTTTAATTCTTCTAACAAAAACCCTAACCTTTGTAAAGTACTATTTTGTGGATACCAAGTTAGCAAATCTATTAAATCCGAAATTGTTATCTTTTCTAATAATTCAATTAAAACAGTCAAAATTCTGTTTAGACCACCAATTTTATTTTGATAGTGGATTAAATCTATAGCAGTTAAAACCGGAGAAGAAACATTGTAAAAACCGGCATCGGATTTCATTTTAAGAATATTTTTAACTGGGAAATTTGAACATTTGAAAAAACGAATATTTTTAATTTCCCTAAGTGCCGGGGATTTTGTAATAATATAATCTTTTTGAATTTGCTGGTGAGAAGCTCCATGCTGCAAAGCAGCAGAATATAAAGCAAGGTAGTACGGTTTTTTTAGATAATTAAAAAGTTTGTTAATATATAATTGGACAGGTAACCTGTTAAAATCTCTATATCTTGGAGGTAGTATAAGATAAAATCCTTTTCTGAGATTTATAATATCCTTGTTTTCAGATAGTCTTGCTAATTCTTTTCTAAGTGTTGATCTGGATGTTTTATTTTTTCGGAGTAGCTCTTCCCACGAAAAGCTATATTCTTCATAGCTTTGAAGCTCTTTTATATATTCTGTGATTGCTGACATTTTTAGTTGTTTGTTGCGTAACATACCAAATAGTGGTCTTTATCGCAACTATTCCCTAAAAAATATTTTAACCAATAAAGTAAATTTTGCCTTGCCTTTAATATGGTAATAAATCTGTTTATAAGTAGTCAAGTTTATTGTATTTAGAAAAAATAATTGGTTAAATTAATGTATACGTATTACATAAAATAATTTTATAAACCTGGAAAAACAAGGAATGACTGATAAATTATACACCCAACCAATGCTGAAAGAAAATTCTTTAAAAGATAAAGTAATCGTAATTACCGGGGGAGGTACCGGACTTGGAAAATCTATGGGCACATATTTTTCAGAACTCGGAGCTAATCTTGTAATTACAAGCAGAAAACAAGAAGTACTGGAAAAAACAGCTTCGGAAATTTCCGGAAAGACAAGAAATAAAGTTTTA
The DNA here is from genome assembly GCA_011052365.1 of Ignavibacteria bacterium. GTDB lineage: Bacteria > Bacteroidota > Ignavibacteria > Ignavibacteriales > Ignavibacteriaceae. The sequence continues at coordinate 2,840 of DRJC01000030.1, read as the reverse complement.
CCCGTTATCTGTGATGTTAGGGATTATAAACAAGTTGAAAATATGCTTGAGAAAAGCCTTGAGGAATTCGGCAAAGTTGACGGACTGTTAAATAATGCTGCGGGTAATTTTATTAGCCCGACAGAAAGACTTTCCAACAGAGCCTTCGACATAATTGTGGATATTGTTTTAAGGGGAACTTATAATTGCACGCTTGCATTCGGCAAACAATGGATAGCAAAAAATCAACCCGCTACTATTTTAAATATTATCACAACTTATGCCTGGACAGGCTCAGCTTATGTTGTTCCTTCTGCCTGTGCAAAGGCGGGAGTTCTTACTCTAACAAGATCACTCGCTGTTGAATGGGCAAAATACGGAATTCGTTCAAACGCAATTGCACCCGGTCCTTTTCCCACAAAAGGTGCTTGGGACAGGCTCTTCCCAAAAGAAATGCGTGATGCATTTAACGTGAAAAAGAAAATACCTCTCGGCAGGGTAGGCGAGCACCAGGAACTCGCTAATTTAGCTGCGTATTTAATTTCGGATTTTTCATCTTTTATGAACGGCGAAATTGTAACCATAGACGGCGGTGGATGGTTGAAAGGAGCAGGGCAATTTAATTTTTTGGAAACTTTGTCAAAGGAAATGTGGGACGAAGTTGAAAAGGTTGTAAGAAATGTAAAAGGAAGTTGAATACTTTAATTTTAAAATAAATTTATTATCTGTTCAATGAGAAAAACAAAAAAAAGAATAATTGTTTTTGATATTGAAACCTCCTCTTATCCATTCGAATCATTATCCGAAAGCCAGCAAGAATTTCTTCTCCGTTATGCAGAGAAAGAAACCGATGAAGAAATAAAATCACAAAAAATAAGCGAAGTAAAAAGATATTTGAATTTGTATCCCTTCACTGCAAAAGTAATTGCTATAGGATTCTACGATGTGTTAAAAGAAAAAACTTTTGTCTATTATGAAAGTAAAGAAAACGAAGAATGGCATTCCGACGATAAAAAAACAAATTATAAAGGACTGAAAGAAGAAGATATTCTGAAATCCTTCTGGAGGATAGTTGAAGCTTCCAATCAATTTATAACATTCAACGGAAGGAATTTTGACATACCCTTTTTAATGCTTCGTTCAGCAATGCTAAAAATAAAACCAAGCAAAAATTTAATTACTTCAAGATACGATAAAAAATTACACATCGATTTATTAGAGCAGTTTACTTATTACGGGCTAACAAAAAAATTTAATCTTGATTTTTACTGTAGAGCATACGGGATTGAATCACCCAAATCACAAGGTATTAGCGGGATGGAGGTTAAAAACTTATACGATGCCGGAAAGACTAAAGAGATTGCCGTTTACTGCAGCAAAGACGTAATTGCTACTTATGAGCTTTATAAAATTTGGGATGAGTTTTTGAATATATGAAGATTCATTTAAATATTTTTCAAATTTCTTACAACTCTAACGTAATAAAATCATCTTTTTAGTTTCAAAAAATGAACCGGCCTGAAGTCTATAGAAGTAAACCCCACTCGCAAGTCTTGAAGCATTAAAGTCAACTTGATAATTACCAGCCGGTTTTTCTTCGTTTACTAGTTTAGCAATTTCATTTCCCAATACATCAAAGACAATTAATTTTACATATATCTCTTGTACTGTAATTGAGGATGGAATTTTATATCTAATTTTGGTTGTCGGATTAAATGGGTTTGGGAAATTCTGCTTTAGCTCAAATTCATTTACAATAGCAATTGGATCTGAAACAACATTCGTAATAATCGTACTATAAGTAACCTCAAACTGTCCACCAACCCCTGCCGGTAATGTTAAAATATGCTTATCTATATCAACATTTGTATATAATTGACCGTCACGTTTAACCTGAGAAATAAACAATACCTTATTATTTATTGCAAGAGGTGTAAGAAATATTTTTCTTTCTGTAGGAAGCGGATAAAACTTATAATGTAAAACCGACTCATGACCTGTAGAAAACATGTTACCATATAAATACAAATAGTAACCAGTTTCAATAGAATGGTACCCGGCTTTACCTGAGTTCCCTTTAGCCTCATTCCAGGCAAATCCACCATACCTTGTTCGATCGGCATACACCTCACCGTTTTGGCGATCAACAAAATAATTCATAAAAAAGTTGAGTGTTTCATCTGCTATTTGTAAGTACAAGTTTTTAGGATTGTTACCGTACATTTGAAGACCTGCTACTATTGCCTGTTCCATTTGCCACCAGGCTTTTGTTGAATCTTGTAATCCCCACAAAAGCATTGCTCCTGTTTGCCTGTTAAAATCTTTATATGGTCCGCCAAAATCATGATCATATCCCTTAGTCCATACATCGTTGATTAACATCTCAGCAGTATTTATATAACTTGTATCAGGAAATAATTGATTGATTCTTGCTAAACACCATACAGCTTTTAGTACGTTCCCCATTTTTGTCATTGTCTCATTGTTATTCCAATTCCATTCAGAGGTAAATTTTTCAACAAAACCTATAGCTTGTTGAGACATACTTGCTGCAAAATGTTCTTTTATCTCCGTTGCAATTTCCTGTAAACGAAATTTATACTTGTCTTCTTTAGTCATTAAATATAGAGGCAGCAAATGTGCAGTAACTGCATCTACTGTTGAATTAAAACTTTTATCCCATACATTTTGATTGTTAAAATCTGCTTTATCATAATATCCTGTAAATGGTGCACGAGAATCCCAATATATATTTTCAAGATGTTGATATCCTTTCATCAACCAATTCCAGGCTGTAGTATCTCTTGTGGCTTCATAATATGCTGCAATTCCGAGTAAAGCATAATGTTGGTAAAATGCGG
>DRJC01000029.1 GCA_011052365.1 Ignavibacteria bacterium | reverse complement strand
TTTGGGAAAGCAACCCCGAAGGTTTTCTTCATCGGAGGCTAAACCACCGCTTAAATTTAATTCTTAATTTGGTTATCTTTGTTTATTCAAAACCGGTAAAAAAATAGAATACTATGCTTAAACTATATAACACACTGACTAAACAAAAAGAAGAATTTAAGCCAATAAATCCGCCAAATGTTAATATGTACGTTTGCGGACCGACTGTATATGATTTTTTCCACATCGGCAATTCACGTTCTTTTATTATGGCAGATATAATAAGACGGTATTTGGAATACTCAGGGTACAAAGTTAAATATGTAATGAATATAACCGATGTAGACGATAAAATAATTCGCAAATCAATTGAACAGAACAAACCGTTCAAAGAAATTGCCGGCAAATATGCAGATTATTTTTTGGAGGATTCCGAAAAACTTAAAATAAAAAAAGCAAATGTTTTCCCCCGGGCTACCGAGCATATAGATAACATTATAACTCTTATAAAAGAACTTGAAGACAAAGGGTTTGCTTATAACGTGGATGGAAATGTTTTTTATAATGTTTCAAAATTTGATGGATACGGAAAACTTAGCGGAAAAAATATAGAAGATCTGGAATCCGGTTCAAGAATAGAAATTAACGAAGAAAAGAAAAACCCCCTTGATTTTTCACTTTGGAAAAAAGCAAAAGAAGGTGAGCCGTACTGGGAAAGTCCATGGGGTAACGGCAGACCGGGATGGCACGTTGAATGCTCTGCAATGAGCTGCGCACATTTAGGAAATAATTTTGATATTCACGCCGGCGGCAGCGACCTTATTTTTCCGCATCACGAAAATGAAATTGCTCAAAGCGAAGCAGCTAACGGTGAGCACTTTGTAAATTACTGGCTTCACTTCGGATTTCTGAATATCAACAATCAGAAAATGTCAAAATCACTCGGTAACTTTTTTACAGCGAGGGATATTCTTAAAAAGTATTCGGCAGAGGCAATTAGACTCTTTTTTGCACAGGCTCATTATTCCGGTCCTCTTAACTTTAACGAAGAGCTTCTTGCTGCAGCACAAAAGGGTCTTGAAAAACTCACAAACCTGCAAAGAAAAATTGAAGATGAACTTTCTTTGAAAACAACAGAGGGAACTACGCCTGAACTTAATTTTAATAAGTACAAAACAGGCTTCCAAATTGTAATGGACGATGATTTTAACACATCCCAAGCTGTGGCTGTAATTTTTGACTTTGTTAAAGATGTGAATAAAGTCATTGGTGAAAACACTAATATTAATAGTGCGTTTTATTCCGAAGTAAAAAACTTCTTGCAGGAAACAGCGGAAGGTGTTTTAGGAATAATGGATTTTACACAAAAAGAAGAGACCGATATGGCAACAAAGGAAAAAGAATTAATAGAACTTTTAATTAAATTAAGACAGAATGCTAAAGAAGAAAAAAATTACTCTCTTGCCGATAAAATAAGAGATGAGCTAAAAGCTATCGGCGTTGTTTTGGAAGATTCAAAAGATAAAACTACTTATAAAGTTACAGTTAATTAAAAATTAATAATTTTATAAATCTATGTCCAAGATGAAAAACGACTTCACCAATAGTCAATCACTTTATAAATACAGCTTTGAAAGCTCTCCCACTCCAACATGGATAGAAGATTTTTCTGAACTTTACGACTTTTTACAAAAGCTAAAGAAAAGGAAAATAAAAAACTTCCAAAAATATCTGGATAAAAGACCATCTATGGTGATTGAATGCACAAAGATGATTGTTGTTGTAGATGTAAATAAAGCAGCCGTTAAACTTCATAAAGCAAAAGATAAGAAGCGGCTTTTAGCATTTATAGATGATGCATTTACAGGAAAGTCATACGAAATATTTAAAAAAGAATTAGTTGCAATTTATAATGGTAAAAAATTCTACGAAGCTGAAGCCGAAATAAAAACATTCGATGGCGAAATAATTGATGTTATAATTAGATGTACATTACAAATTAGAAAAAACAAAATCCACACAAACGCCTCAGCAATAGTCACTCTTGAGAATATAACAAGACTAAAGAAATATCAAAATATTATAAATGAAAGTACTGCGGTTACTTTTTCTTGGGTTACCGAACCCTCAACTCGCGAACTTTTTGTTTCTGATAATGTAAAAAATGTTTTTGGTTATTCGGCTGATGAATTTCTATCCGGTAAAATACGTTATTTAGATATTGTTCACCCGGATGATAGAAAAAGAGCAAAGGCCGAGGCTAAATATCATCGCTTTATAAAAAAAGAAACTAGTTATACACAAAATCCTTATAGGATTATAACCAAGGATAAAAAAATTAAATGGGTAGAAGATAGAACCTCTCAACAAAAATCATTATCAGATGGATTTGTTACATATAAAGGAATTATAATTGATATAACAGAAAGATATTTAGCCAATGAAAGATCGCGAAAAGCGGAACAAATAATTAACACAAGTCCTGCAGTTGCTTTTATTTGGAAGAATGAAAAAGGTTGGCCTGTTGAATTTGTGTCTGAAAATGTAAAGAATTTATTCGGTTATTCCGCTGAAGAGTTTTTAACCGGAAAAGCCCCTTGTTATGATGATCTAATCCACCCGGAAGATTCCAAACGTGAAAAAAAAGAAGCAGCAAATTTTTCAAAAGATAAATCTGTAAATTACTTTGAGCCTACACCATATAGGATAATAACAAAATCAGGTGAAATCAAATATGTTGAAGATCGCACTAATATAATCCGTGATGATAAGGGAAATATAACCAGCTTTCAGGGTTTAATATTAGATATTACAAAACGTATAAACACACAAAATAAATTAAGAAATGAAGAAATTAAATTTAGAAATCTTGTAGATAAATCGCTGGTGGGTGTATATATAATTCAGAACGGTAAGTTCCCTTATGTGAATCCCAAAATGGCACAGATTTACGGCTACAAGCAAAATGAAATAATTTCTTTAAAATCAGTTAAAGATTTAGTAGCCCCTAATGATAGAAAGTTAGTATCAGATAATATTAAGAAGAGAATATCCGGTAAAACAAACTCAATAAATTATTCATTTAAAGGATTAAAGAAAGATGGAACAATATTCGATGTTGAAGTGTTTGGCTCAATTTCTTCTTATAATGACAAACCCGCTATAATTGGAACATTGCTTGATATTACCGATAGAAAAAAAGCACAACAATTACTTGAAGAAAGCGAAGAAAAATATAGAAGCCTAACCGAAAATACAAAGAGCGGTATTATAATAGTAAGAGGTGAACGGTTTGTTTATGTAAATCCGGCTTTTGAACAAATAGCCGGTTATAAACTTGAAGATTTAACAAATATGAAATTTTGGGATATTGTACACTCCGAATATAAAGAGATTATGAAACGACGTGCATTTGCAAGACGGGTTGGCAAAAAAGTAATAAACAGATACGAATTTAAATTAATAACAAAAAAGGGGAAAGAAATATGGATAGACTATTCTGCTACTAAAATAAATTATATGGGAAAACCGGCTATTTTAGGTACAGGCTTTGATATAACAAAATTGAAAGAAACAGAAAAAAAATTACAGGAAAGTTTAAACAGGCTTGATAAAGCACAGCATATAGCATCTATGGGGTTTTTAGATTGGGATTTAAAATCTAATTCTATCTTCTGGTCAAATGAAATTTGTAAAGTGTTCGGTGCAAAACATGGTGAAAATTTACAAACAATTGAAAACACGGTAAATCTTGCTCATCCTGATGACAGGGATTATATACAAAAGAATTTAGAATTAGCTTCACAAGGAAAGAAAGATTATAACATTGATCACAGAATGATTACAAAAGACAATAAAACTATTTGGGTCCATGCTCAGGGTGAATTAATCAAGGATAAAAATGGTAAGCCAAAGTATCTTTTAGGCACCGTTGTTGATATTACAAAAAGAAAATTAGCTGAAAAAAAACTTATAGAACAATATCAAAAAAATGAAAAAATATTATCAACTACGTTGGATGGTTTTATATTAGCCGACACAAAGGGGAATATTGTAGACGTAAACAATCCTTACTGCGAAATGATGGGTTATACAAAAGAAGAACTGCTGACAAAAAAGATAATGGATGTGGACAGCTTTCATTCACCGGATGATTTTAAGGAACGAATAAAAAGAATTAATGAATTGGGACACGACCGTTTTGAAACCATACATATTGAAAAAAGCGGAGAAAAAGTAAATCTCGATGTCAGCACCTCGTTAATGGAATTTGAGGGTGCAACCTACGTTGCAGCGTTCGTAAGAGATATAAGAGAGAGAAAAAAATATGAGACCGAAATATTAAATAGAGAAAGAGTACTAAGAAATCTTGCAACACACCTTCAGTCAATAAGAGAGGAAGAAAGGAAATTGCTTGCCCGCGATATACACGACGAACTGGGACAAATTTTAACGGCAGCTAAAATAGATTTACGATTGTTAGAAAAAACTTCTACTGAAAACACAAAAGAGATAGGTGCAATTGCATTATTAATACAGGATGGAATTAATGCCACAAGAGGACTTGTAAATCAATTAAGACCGGAGTTGCTTCAGGAACTTGGTTTAATAGAAGCCGTAAAAGATTTGATTTCAAAACTGAAGATGATAACAAAAGTTAATATTTCTTTTAGAAATGAAGTTAAATCATTAAAATTAAATTTTAATATAAGCCTTCCGCTTTATAGGATAATTCAGGAATCGCTAAACAATGTTATTAAACATTCAAAATCAAAAACCGCTAACGTTTCATTTAAAATAAAGGGTAATAATTTAATCATAAAAATTAAAGATTTCGGCATCGGCTTTGACAGAAAGGAAATAAAGACAGGCAGTTTCGGTTTGCTCGGTATGAGAGAAAGATTGATACCTTTAAATGGGAAATTAAATATTGAAAGCAAACGCGGTAAAGGTACAACGGTTACCGTAAGTGTACCGATTGAAATTGATTAACTCTAATTTGTTTGGTTTTTTGATATGAGAACATATCTTGTTTTATTATTGACTAATATGGTCGTTTTTCTCAGTGTTCACTTTTTGGGGTAAGGATAACAAAGCTTATAAATAAGTGTTCAATGTTATATGTTCAAATATAAATTCTTTTGTCTCTTGTTTTTACTTTTAAAGATTTTGGCAAAACAACAAAACTCAAATGCTAAATTACAAGCTCCAATATTTGATACACAAATAAACTTTCGGTTTTGTAAAAGCAACTGTTACAACAGTATCTTATTTGTGATTATGCAATATTTTATTAGATTATCTAAACAACAAGATCAATTACAATTATGTTTAAAATAATAATAGCCGATGATCACCCGCTTTTGAGGGAAGGATTAAAAAAGATACTCTCTCAAGAAAAAAATTTTCAAACTGTTGCCGAAGCAAACAACGGGGACCAACTACTGAAAACATTAAGCAGTACGGACTGCGACATTGTAATTGTTGATTTAAATATGCCTGGTAAGCATGGCTTAGATTTAATAAAAGATATAAAAGCATTTTATCCAAAAATAAAAATATTAGTGGTCAGCGCGTTGTCATCCGAAAAACACGGACCACGTTTATTAAAATCCGGTATATCGGGTTTTATGCCCAAAGACTTAGCGGCGGATGAATTAATAGAAGCCGTAAAAAAAATATCTTTGGGTCAAAAATATATTACCCCTTCACTTGCGGATAAACTGGCTTCTTCTTTCGGTGAAATACCCGCCGATAAACCCCACGAAAAACTTTCAGACAGAGAGTTTCAGATTTTATGTCTCATTGCAGAAGGATATACCGTTCACGAAATTTCAGTAAAACTTTCTATTAGTATTAGCACTATTAATACATATCATTCACGTATCTGCGAAAAGATGGATATGAAATCCAACGCAGAGCTAATCCTCTATGCTATAAAAAACAACCTGGTAGAGTAAAAAAAACCATACAAGTTTGGTTTAGAATTACGTAACATTTACAGAAATGACGGTTCGTTTTACTTTATCATGTTTTCCGAAGGAACGGCTATGCCGAGAAGAGTAGAGCGAAGAGATATCTTTCCCTTCTTTTAATCTTCTCATCTTTTTTGTAGCGAAAAATGCTACAAGAAAATCATAGTTTTGTCTATGCCAGCAAGTAACAAAACAAAGTACGTTATATGCAATAATAAGAAAATTTTATCAATGAATAATACGGAGGATAAAATGAATTTATTAATAATTGAAGATTCGCCGCTCATAGTTGAAAGAATTCAAAACATTGTTTCAAAATTTAATGAGATTAGTGTAATCGGTTCTGTTGATACTGTAAAAGAAGCCGAAGAGAAAATACTGGGTATGAAACCGGATGTTATCATATTGGATATTCATCTTCAGGATGGTAGTGGTTTAGGTCTTCAATATTTAATTAGTTCTAAAGGGCTTGATATAAAAACCGTTATCTTAACAAATTATTCCTCTCCTATCCTGCAGGAAAAAAGTTTTGAAATGGGTGCGAAATATTTTCTTGATAAATCAAATGATTTTGAGAAATTATCTGATGTATTGAATGAGATAATAAAAGACAACTTATTATGTTAATGGATTTTATACAAATATTAAGAGGAGAAATAATTTTGAACGGAAATGTTTTTGTAAAAAGTAGGTTAGAACAAAGCTCGGCATTTACAATTCGTTTTAACAAAGTTGAAGCATCCGCAAAAAATAATAATTTAGAAAAAAAAGAAACAGAATTTGAAATGGAAGAAAAGGCCCCCACCACTAGTTGCGTACCCCAAATACTCTACGTTGAAGATGACCCCAACTCTCGAACTGTGGTGGGACTTTTCTTAAAAAATAATTATGATATTACAATAGTTGAAAATGCAGAATCAGCATTAGACTTAACAAACCGTAAAATATTTGATTTAATTTTGATGGATATAAACTTAGGAATCGGTATGAGCGGGTTAGATTTAGCAATAGAAATAAAGAAAAAAAAGCAATACAAGGATGTACCTATTGCTGCTGTTACTGCAAATGCTACTATCGGTGATAAAAGGAAATCCCTCAGCAACGGTTGCTCACATTACATCGCAAAACCGTTTAATAAATCCACTATTATTAATTTTATAAAAGGTATTTTAGAAAAATCGAATTAGGTAATTACCGATTCTTACATTCAGTTGAATGAAAGACTTGAGGTTTTTCTGTTGTTTGGATAAAGCCTGGTGCTGTCTTAAGTTGACGGCATTGCTTACGAAGAAAGGGACTTTTTAAAAGCTTAGAAAGCGGCTTGTTGAAGTCCCTTTTCATTTTAAGAGATTGGAAATTTGACATAAAGTTTTTACACAGTTTCTTCAGGTGTGTGTTAACCAAATAGATTACCACTTCCTAAAATTAAATTGGGATCGAGTGCTTTTTTTATGGCAAACATTTTGCTAATTGTACTTTTTCCTAACATTTCTACCAACAAATGAGTTTTAGATTTCCCAATTCCGTGTTCAGCCGATACAGTACCGTTTAGAGATATTGCTTTTTTACAAATCAAATAATAAAGTTCTTTTGCTTTTTCGTATTGTATTTCATTCCCCGGTAAAAAATTAAAGTGCATATGCGAGTTACCAAAATGTCCGTAATTAACATATCTTATTTTTTCTTTTTCCGTAATGTCTTTGGCGTAATTATAAAGTTCTTCAAAACAATTATGCGGAACGGCTACATCGGTACCCAATTTTCTAAAATTTTTGCCTGTCATATATTCGTTTATCTTTTCAGAAATCGAATGCCTGAAATCCCTAATTTTTTTCTCTTCTTTTTCATTAAAAGCAAACCAACAATTATCTTCATTCCCATTATTGGATTTAATTAGTTCCACCCATTTGATTATTAAAAGGTCTTCGTTTTCATTGTTGGTTTCCTGCTCAAACCAAACGGCACATTTGGAGTTTGTAGGAATGTTTGCAAAATCATTTCTTAAAAATCTTAGAGAGTTTTTATCGAAATACTCTAAAGCAAGAGCATTTATAAAATCACTTGAGTGTCCTTTTTTAATATAACCAGATTGATCCCTTGCCTGCTTTATAAAAGTTAAACCGTCTAATTCATTTTCAAAAAACACGACAGATGATATTTTTCCTTTCGGCATTGGCAAAACCTTAAGCTTAATATTTGTAATAATACCCAAGGTTCCTTCCGAGCCGATAAAAAGATCAATGGCATCCATGTTTTTTTTGCAAAAATATCCTGATGCATTTTTTGTATTCGGCAGGTTTATTTCGGGCAAATCAAGTTCAATTTTTACACCTTCTTCCGTTAATAAAAATAGTTGATTTCCTTTCGCTTGATTTATACCTCTAATAAGATTTAGTTTATTTCCGTCAGCTAACAAAATTGTTAAACCAATAACATAATCACGTGTGGGTCCGTATTTAAATGTTCTTGCTCCCGATGCATTTGTTGCTACGGTTCCTCCCACAAAGCAAGTAGTTTCGGTAGGATCAGGGGGATAAAATAATTGATGTTTTTTTAATTCATTTTGGAGATCGAAAAGAATTACCCCAGGTTCTAATTGGACGAACATTTCTTTTTCATTTATTTCAATTATTTTGTTCAGCTTCTCTGTTGAAATAACAATACCGCCATTTGGAACACCGGCGCCTGTAAGTCCGGTCCTGTTTCCGGCAATAGTTACCGATGTTTTATTCTTGTTTGCTTCTTTTAATATTGAAATTATATCTGATTCTGTTTCTGGAAAATAAACGGCATT
>DRJC01000028.1 GCA_011052365.1 Ignavibacteria bacterium | reverse complement strand
TAGTTATACGCATAATTTCAGCAAGAAAAGCCACTAAATCTGAATGTAAATACTATAACGAGGTAAAATAAAATGAAACAAGAATATGATTTTTCCCAATCCATTAAAAATCCTTATACAAAAAAGCTAAAGAAGCAAATATCAATTCGTATTGAAAACGAAACAATAGAATATTTTAAAGAACTAGCTTCAAGAACAGGAATTCCTTATCAAAATTTAATGAATATGTTTTTGCACGAATGTGCTAAAAAAAAATGAGACCAAATATTCAATGGCAATAAATTCAACATCTAACGGCTTAGGAAATAACACAACAGAATTAGTTTAATGTTTGTTCGGTTAACCATTCTATTCTCAAAATTCTATGCAGACAAAGTTTAATATCGCAAGCCGTAACACAGCTTCAAAATATTTTAACAAGCTAATGCGCATTGGTATTATTAGTGAACAGAAATTCAAAATGATAAATTATTGCAAAGCCTTCGACAATTGAAGAGTTGAAAAAATGGTTTTAATTAAAGTAAAAAAAATATTAAACGAATATAGCTTTCTTATTTCTTTAACTTGTGTCTTCACTTATTATGTGACAGATCATGAAAATTCCGGTTCCTCAAATAAAAGTTTCCATTTCAATCCTTAAACTTTCAATCCCTACATATCCGACAAATTGTTGCACAAATAAATTCCATTTGGTTTGTTCATTTTATCTATATATTTTTTAACATTGAACGGATTTAACAATAAACATACATTTATCTTGCTTTATGTTCATTACTTATGTATTATTGCAGATAATGAACAAGATGTTTGTATGAAAAATATAGAAAAAAATATAGTTACAAAAGCAGTTGCCGGTTTTGAGGAACAAACCGGTTTAAAATTAACTGTATACGTAATGGAAAACATTTTTGATGTTATTCTGAGAGATAAAGAATATGAGCTTAAATTCAATACGGAAATTGTACCGTTGGTCAATATTGAAAAACTTGGCTTTATAAGAAACCGTTTGGTTTCTAAAAAGAACATCCCGCTTTTGATAACAACCTTTGTAAATACAAACACAGCGGATAAATTGCGCGGTATGGGTATAAATTATATTGATACGGTAGGTAATGTTTACATTAACATTCCTCCTCTTTTCATTCACATAAAAGGCAATCGACTTGATAAAAAAAGGAAAAACATTAATATCTCTCAAGCAGAGTTTACATTCGGAGCAGCTGGTTTACAAATTGTTTTCGCACTCTTGTGTAACCCGGAACTAGTAAAAAACACTTACCGTGAGATAGCACTAATTACTGATGTCGCCTTAGGTACAGTAGCAAAGACTTTCAAATATCTGGAAGAGCTTGGCTTCCTTACCGTTGATATTAAAGGCAATAAAAAACTATTAAATAAAGAAAAGTTATTGAGGAATTGGGTTACTGATTATCCTACGAAACTTAAACCTAAATATTTCCATGGTAGATATCATATTGATCAACCGGAACAGCTTGAAACAATCGATATGAAATATTACGATGCTCTTTGGGGCGGTGAAACTGCCGCTGCTAAATTAACAAATTATTTGCATCCGTTTATTCATACTCTGTATGTTAATGAAAAATTCGGTGAACTTGTTTTAAAAAAACGCCTTAAAAAAAACATTAATGGTAATATATTATTATATAAAAAGTTTTGGAATTTTAATGATGATAATACAATAAACGACCTGGTACCAAACATTTTGATATATACCGACTTAATGATAACCGGCGATGAAAGGAATATAGAAACAGCTAATTTAATTTATGAAAAAGAAATTGCTCAACATATCCGGTAAAATAGACCCCTTTACACTTGAAGTTTTAACTCTTGTTGCTGAAGCCGCTAATTCTCTTAATATCGATTTTTTTGTAATCGGTGCATCAGCTAGAGACATTATAATGAAATTGATTTATGGCATTGCCAACTACCGAAAAACAAATGATATTGATTTTAGTGTTAGAGTTCTAAATTGGGTTGATTACAATAAATTAAAAGTTAAACTTTTACAGAATGGTTTTTCTACTTCTAAAATAATACATAAAATTTCATATAAATCCATTCAGGGTATAGATATTATTCCATTTGGAAAAATTTCTATTGATTCCAAATCTATTGTTTGGCCGGATCAACAAAAAAAAGAAATGAGTGTGCTGGGTTTTGAAGAATGTTTTGCAGATTCAGTATCAATAATAATTAATATTAATCCTCAGATTATTATTAAAGTAGCTTCTGCAAGAGGTCTCGCCATTATGAAATTAATCTCTTGGAAAGATGGTTTCCCATCTCGCACACGTGATGCAAATGATATTTTATTTATAATAAAAAATTATCTTACTGCGGGCAATGAAAAAAGATTATTTGATGAGAATAACGATCTTATTGATGATGATTTTGATTTTGTTTTAACCGGTGCTACTTTATTGGGACGTGATATAAGTAATTTGGCTAATCAAACAACTCTATCATTCCTAAAAGATTTACTTGATAATGAAATTAAATTTGGTGTTGATTCAAAATTAATTATGGATATGAATAATGCTGAGATTTTATTAGATATAGATAAATATGATTTAAATAAAAAATATTTGTTAAAACTAATAAAAAACTTACGCATAGGTATGAACTAAGTTTGTTATTCTAGATGTGTCTTCTATTTCAGCCTATGTCCAAAAAAATGAAAAACGAATATTACTTCCAAAATCAATTTGGTGTTTATAATGTTGTTAATAATTTTGTAAATGAGGGTATAAATGACGGAGTAAAAAAGGAATTAGTAAAAGTAACTAAATTGATAATTAACAAACCTTCAAATCCATCTCCCCTAAACAATGCAATTAATCAAAATACATCTTTAACATTGAGCTGGTATAGTTCTGATCCTGATGAAGACCCATTGACATACGATATTTATTTAGGCACAAATAACCCACCTACCAATAAAGTCTCAACTTCACAAACTGCAAAAAGTTATAATGCAACTAATCTATCCAACTCAACTACATATTTTTGGAAAATTATAGCCAAAGATGATCATTCTCATTCAACTGCAGGATCGATTTGGAAATTCAAGGCCACCGGAACCGCGCCTCAACCACCAACACTATCTTCACCGGCGAATAATGCCACAAATATTTCTACATCACCAACATTAAGTTGGAATGCAAGCAGCGGTGCGACGAGCTATACTTTACAAGTATCAGCAAACAATTCGTTTTCAAGTTTTGTTTATAACCAAAACGGACTATCAGACACTAGTAAACAAGTTAGCGGTTTAAGTAATTCAACCACATATTTTTGGAGAGTAAGTGCTACAAATAGTTACGGAACATCCGGTTGGTCAAGTCCTTGGTCTTTTACAACTGAAAGCGGCGGCGGTTCATCTTGCTCCGGTACACCAACGGTAACGTATAAAGGCAAAACTTATCATACAGTACAAATTGGTAACCAATGCTGGCTTAAAGAAAACCTTGATGTAGGGACGATGATAACAAGCAATAGCGGAAGTGATAACCAAACGGATAACGGCATAATAGAGAAATATTGTTATAACAATGACCCGAATAACTGTACAACATACGGCGGATTATACCAATGGAATGAAGCAATGCAGTATGTAACAACAGAAGGTACACAAGGTATTTGCCCAACCGGATAGCATATACCAACGAAAGCCGAATGGCGAACATTACAAACGTATGTAAATGACGAAGCGACCAAACTAATAGATGAGAATGCACACAGCGGTTATACTTACACTAACGAAACCGGCTTCTCTGCCCTGTTCGCGGGCTTCCGTATCTATTATAATGGGAGCTTCACCAGTTTAGGTTTCTACGCTTACTTTTGGAGTTCTACAGAGGGCAGTAGCCATTACGCTAGCATCGTTACCTTGTACTATAATTACAGCAATGTTTACTTCATCAATTACTACGAGGATTTTGGTTTTAATGTCCGCTGCTTGAAGGATTAGGAAGGGAAAGGTATGGTTGAATGATTGAATATTATCCCAAACGATATTTTTGTTCGTCGAAGCCGAATGTTCCATTTTTTATGTAAAGAAATTTGAAAAGAAATAATGGTTTGCAGTTCTTAGGTTAATTAGAAATTTAAAATAATGCATTAATTTCTGTATATCGGCAGGGTGTAACATAATTTTTCTATTTGCGGTTTACCACGCTTGGGTTGTTCGATTGTATGGAGCTGTTTTTGTAATTAATAACTCCGAGATTTCCCGCCACGGCGGGCAAGTTAAAACCTCGTAGTTAAATTTTTTATATCACAATTGATTGAGGTTACAAAAAAGAGTAAATTTAAAACACAAAAAAGTGATGTAAACAAAGGGAAGTCGTTATGGAAAACCTAACAATTAGCGAAAGCACATTAAATAAATATTTTGGGATACTTGAGAACCTGGATACCAATTCTAAAAAAAGACTTATAATCAAGTTGACCAAATCAATAAATTCCAAACCAAAGCAAGAACAAAAATTAGAAAATATATTTGGCGCTTGGCAAGGCGCTAAAAATGCAGAACAAATAATTAGTGAAATTAAAGACTCTCGTTACAACAATAGGGAAATTGAAGAATTGTAATGCAATATTTATTAGATACAAATATTTGCATATACTTTTTAAAAGGTAAATTTAATCTTAACAAAAAGATATCGGGTGTAGGTCTTCAAAATTGTGCTATTTCCGAAATAACTTATGCAGAGTTAATTTACGGAGCAGAGAAAAGCGAAAAAACAGAAGCAAATTTAGTTTTAATTGAAAAGTTTACAAATCAAATGACAATACTTCCCATATTTGATGGCATTAAAATATTTGCAAAAGAAAAAGCAAAACTTCGTAAAAAGGGTAAAATAATAAGCGATTTCGACCTTTTAATTGGGGCAACTGCAATTGCAAATAAAATGATAATGGTTACAAGAAATGTTTCAGAATTTAGCAGAATAACCGGTATTGAAATTGAGAATTGGGCAGACTAATTGACATGAGAAATTATAAATGGCACGTATAAAATTTCTAATAGTATTTGCTTTATAAACTTTTCACCCATTAAACGAGAAATATTTGCAGCAGAATTCAGAGACAGAATTGTTCACCATCTTGTTTTTGGTTATATCAATCCATTTTTCGAAAATATATTTATCCACGATAGCTACAGTTGCCGAAAAGGAAAAGGCACGCATTATGGTATAAAAAGGATAAATCGATTCATAAGCCAAAGCTCTCAAAACTACAAAGAAGACCGTTACATTATGAAACTTGATATTGAAGGCTCCTTTATGAATATAATAGAGACCTTCTCTATCAAAAAGTAATTTCTGTTATTAGGCAAAACAGTAATAAAATTTTTTTGTGATTACAAAATATTAAACGAATTAGTGGATAAAAATTGGTTAGACAGGAGATTTAAGCCTACATCCCCTTTATCTTATGGCAGATATCTTTTTGATGATCTACGAATTGATGCAAAGGTTTGATCTTCAAGGTTACCGCCCAGCAATATGGAAAGAAAACGGTTGCATCAGTAAAATCCGTGTGCTATTTTTATATTCTATTAAAACAATTATATCAATCAGATTATGGAACGAAATATTCAAAATATAAAAATTGAACTAATTCAATGGTTAACTACATTGGATGATAAGTCCGTAATTCAGCGTTTAGTTGAGTTAAGAAATTCTCAAACCGAAGAATGGTGGAATAAAATTTCTGCGAGAGAAAAAACATCTATTGAAAATGGAGTTAAAGATGCAAATGCCGGAAAATTAAACTCTCACTCCGAAGCAAGAAAGATTTATGAAAAATGGCTATAGAATTGAGTGGACCGACCACGCTTTAAAAGAATTATCTGAAATCTTTGCCTATTTGAAGAACAATTGGACAGAAAGAGAGTTGCAAAAGTTATCACAAAAGATTGAAAAAACTATAGAACTAATCTCAAAAAACCCCGAACTATTTCAAAAAACCTACATTAAAAAAGATGTTAGACGTGTTGTTATAACAAAACACAATAGTTTATATTATCGTATAAATATTGAAACAATTGAGATTCTATCATTTTTCGCTAATCGAAAAAATCCAAATAAATTGGAATTATAAAGGCAAAGTATTAATGAATAAAATTTTTTCGAATTGAAGGACAAGGAATAAACCTTGGGGATAAAATTTTTCACGAAATAGTATGTAATATTCTTGTTCATCGTGAATTTACTAATGCTTTCCCCGCTAAGCTAATAATTGAGGAGGATAAAGTAACAACTGAAAATTCTAATATTCCCCATGGTAGTGGATTAATAGATTTAACTAATTTTTCCCCTTTCCCTAAAAATCCGAATATTGCTAAATTTTTTAAACAAATTGGATGGGTTGAAGAACTCGGCTCTGGAATTAGAAATATTGCAAAATACTGTTCATTTTATAGCGGTGGAAGGAATCCTGAATTTATTGAAGGGGATATCTTTAAAACAATAATACCAATTGAAGCCTCTACATTTACTCCAACTACTTTATTAAAAAACACTGTTAAATTAAATATAACGGTATTTAATTTTGTAAATGACGGAGTAAAAAAGGAATTAGTAAAAGTAACTAAATTGATAATTACTCAACCGGGATTAAGAACAGTTGATTAGTATAAAATTATCGGTTTACAAAACCATTATATTTTTGTATTTTTGTAAACCACAAACTAAACAAGTATTATGTTGGGTCAAAGAATAAAACAATTTCGTTTAGCCAAGGGTTACTCTTTAGATGAACTTGTTGCGGCAATTGGTGGCATAGTTTCTAAAGTTGCTCTTTCCAAGTATGAACGTAATTTAATAAAGCCTTCAAACAAAGTTCTTTCTGCAATTGCTAAAGCTCTTGGTGTAAAAGTTATTAATTTATCAGTTCCGTCAACAATAAATGTTGAGTTTATTGCTTATAGGAAAGGTTCCGTTCTTTCAAAGAAGGAACAGCTAAATGTTGAAAGCCTTGTAATTTCTGAATTAGAGAATAGAATAAAAATTCAAGATATGCTCTTCCCTTCAAGCAAGCCCAATCTACCGGTAAAAAAGTATAAAATCACCTCACTTGAAAATGTAGAATCAGCTTCAGTTGCTTTAAGAAATAAATGGAAACTTGGCTTAGTCCCTATAAGCAACATTATTACCGTACTTGAAAACAATTTCGTTCACGTTTTGCTTATAAATAATGATAAAACCTTTGATGGCATTTCTGCACTGGCTTTTTCCGGTAAAAAACAATTAAAAGCTGCAGCGGTGGTATCAAAAAACAATATTCCTGGAGAAAGGCAAAGGCTCAATCTTGCACACGAGCTAGGTCATATAGTATTAGACATTGATCCAAAATTGAATGAAGAAAAAGTTGCTTTTAAATTTGGTGGTGCTTTCTTAGCACCTGCTGAAACAATATATAAAATAATTGGTTCTCACCGGCAACATTTTCAAGTGAAAGAATTATTTATTTTAAAAAAAATATTTGGTTTAAGCATCCAAGCTCTATTATTTCGCTTACGTGATCTTGGAGTTATTTCTCATGCTTCATTTTCCAATTGGTATAAAATTATCAATAAATATAAATGGAAAAAAAGTGAACCTTACCCAATGAAAGAAGAAAAATCTCAATGGTTTGAAAAGAATATTCTTCACGCTTTTTCAGAAGGTTTAATTAGCTCTGATGAAGCCTCCCGTTTATTGGGGAAAGATATAGGCTCGCAAGAATTGTCTTTAATTAAAAAGAAAGAGTTCTTAAAACTTTCTCAGAATGACCGCAGAAAACTTTTAGCCGAACAATCTGAAAGATTCGTTCAACATTATGAATTAAATAATGAGTGGAAAGAATTTGGCGGAGATATAATTGAGTATTAAACCTTCTACTATAAAGCGTGGAGATATTTGGCTTGTTAATTTTGAACCAACCGAAGGGACGGAAATTAAAAAAAAACGTCCTGCTGTTGTTATTAGTTCCGACTCAATTGGCAAACTACCAATCAAGCTAATTGCACCTTTCACAGGTTGGCAAGCGAGTTTTACAAATTCTATTTGGCACGTAAAGATTGTACCGGACAGTACGAATAATTTAAGAAAAACTTCATCTGTAGATGCACTTCAAGTTCGTGGTGTTGATGTTAAGCGTTTTATTCCTCCTAAATTAGGTGTGTTATCTCAAGACCAAATTGAAGAAATAATTTCAGCATTAGCAGCGGTTATTGAATTGGAATAATC
>DRJC01000027.1 GCA_011052365.1 Ignavibacteria bacterium | reverse complement strand
GTTGTTCTAATATCAAAAATCACTTCACAAGTGTCTGGAATTATATTATGTTTTATACCTCCATTTATTAATGTTGGAGAAATAGTTGGATAACCAAGCAATGGGTATTCTTTCTCAAAAGTTATATTCTTAATTTTTTCTAATTCTTTGATCATATTATAAATTGCATTGTCCCCCTTCCATGGAAAAGCTGCATGGCTGTTTTTACCTTTAATTTTTAATTTAAGTTTAACAAATCCTTTTTGAGCAGTACAAGGAACTAAATTAGTAGGTTCACAAATAATTGCTGAATCCGGTTTAATATGAGGTTGGACAGTTTCTATTCCATTCATAGTAGATTCTTCTTCAGAAGTAAAAACAAAAATTATCTTTCCATTAAAATCTATTTCCTGTAATTCAAAAATTAATTCTAATAAAATTGAAACTGAAGCTTTATTATCAACAGATCCCAAACCAAATATCTTATCATTTTTAATAGACATATTAAAGGGATCACTTAACCACCCATCTGTAACAGGAACTGTATCAACATGTGCAACTATGCACAATGTTTTTTGCCCTTTTCCTAGTTCAACAACAATATTATTTCCAATCTTTTTATGTTCTACAGAATTTTCATTCAAAAAATTAGAAATAAAACCAATTATTTCTTCCTCATTTCCTGATACACTATTTATTGAAATTAGTTTTTTTAACAATTCAAGCATTTTTCATCTTATGAATTTTTTGTTGCATTGACCATAATTTTATGAATCCGGTAACTTCATCTCCACTCCAGGAAGATTTCTGGGCGTATGTTACAATGTTTTTTGCTTCAAGAATATATTTGGATTCTAACTCAACAATATCACAATTACCATTATGTAGCTTTAATTTTACAATCCCTGTTACATTATCTTGATTATGATTTAAAAAGGCATTCAAATCATTAACTAAAGGGTCATAATATTTTCCATTATAAGCTAAATTTGCCCATTTATTTTCTACTAGTTTCTTAAATTCATACTGTTCTTTTGTTAAAACACCTTTCTCTAATGCTTTATGAGCTTCTATTATTGCTAATATTCCTGGAGATTCAAATACAATTCTTCCTTTAATTCCAATTATTGTATTATTTACAACAATTTTTCTTCCATAACCATGATTTCCTGCTTTCTCATTTAGATCTTTTAGGATTTCATAGCCTGATTTTTTAATTCCATTAATAGAGACAGGCAGACCTTTCACAAACTCTAAACTAATATACTCCGGTTCTGATTTTGTTTTCTTTGTTAAATTATATATTGATTCATCCGGTTCTTTATAATCATCAATCTCACTTCCAGAATACGTGTAGCCGAAAATATTTTGATTTATTGTATACTTCTTGTACTCACTATCTACTTCAAAACCCTTTTTCTCTAAGTACTCTTGCTCTTCTTTTCTTGTGATAGACAATTCTCTTACAGGAACAATTATTTTAAAATCCGGTTCTAATGAATAAATAGCGGAATCAAATCTTACTTGATCATTACCCTGTCCTGTTGAGCCATGTGCAACAATATTTGTAGATTCTTTTTTTGCTATCACTATTAGTTTTTCAGCAATTATGTAACGGTCAGAACACATATTCGGATAATAATCTTCATATACACCATTAGCCTTGATTATATATGAAACAAATTTATTATAAAACTCCTGCTCTGCATTGATTGTATAATGCTTTACAGCCCCTAGTTCTTTTGACTTTTTTTCCATCTTCTTTAGCTCTTCATCTGAAAAACCTCCGGTATCAATAGTAGCAGTAACTACATCATAACCTTTTTCTTTTAAAAGCAAAGTACAAAAACTAGTATCTAATCCTCCTGAAAAACCTAATATAACTTTCATTTTACCTCTAAACATTTTTTTAAATGATAAATTGCAGCGTCAAAGTACTTTGATTCAGCGTTTTCATCAATTGAATCTACAAGTATTTTCAGTAATTTTTTATCTGTCATTTTAATCAGAAATTATTTAAAATAAAGAGCCTATGAACTGATCTAACGTCACTTAGGATATATATTAAAAGCTAGTTGAGATTCATTTAAAAAAAAAGTTCCAACCTACCTGACAGTAAGCAGGAAACCCATGAACTAAAATGCAAGAAAAACTTAACGAGCCTCTGAATTAAAAATAATGAAATAACGAGTAAGAATCTCAACCGGTAGATAGGTAGTTCGATTGAAAGCAGTCGTATTTTATATGTTACAACATATTTATTTAAATTTCTACCGCTTAATTAATAATTTAATAATCCGGTTCGTAGTATTTTCTTTAGTTTTATTTTTGTTTGCAATTAATACTAATTCCCTGAATAAAATCTCCTTCACTTCATAAGATTTTAATGTACCATCTTTAATAAAAGGAGCTGCATTAGTATTGAGCGCTACACTTAGTCCGCTGCCCTGTGAAAGCTGGAACAACACTTCGTACTCATTGGGAATAACATAGTTCGGAATTATATTAGGTCTTTTTTTGTCAAAAACATTAAGCCAATAAAGTTTTATAAAACTGGAGGCTGAATTGTGAGCATACCAATTATGTTTCCCCAACCACTTTTCGGCTTTTAAAGTATCTTCAGCAAATAAATTCCCGAACTCCTTAAAATTGATATCGGGTGTTCCGACCAAGACCATTTTTTGTTTATGCAAAGGATAACAAAGTAAATCGAACCTATTAACAGAATTAGGAACAATTGCATACAATAAAGTTCCGTTTTCTACATCTTTAATTAATTGCTGTTTCTGTCCAAACTTAATATGTACATATTCTCCAAGTTCAAAAATTTTCTGACACAATACGGTTTTGTACAGATGTTCGGAAATTCCAATAGTTAAGATCGTCCTTATTTTAGAGTCTTCTTTTGTGATTAAATTTTCAATTCCTTCCAAGACTTCAATTGAACCGGAAACAAGCGTGTTCAGTATACGCCCTTCATCGGTTTCAATTACACCTTTAGATTTTCTAACAAATAATTTCTGCCCGATATGAGCTTCGAGAGTTGAAATTTGCTGACTAACCGTAGGTTGACTTATCCTGAGTAGCTCCGCTGCTTTGCTCAAGGATTTGGTTTTGTAAACAGTTCTAAAAGTACGTAACCATTCAAAATTTATCATTTCCTATACCATAATGTTATTGATAAACTAATATCACAAACCAAAATATACTATAAAAAACAATAACATATTCTTATTAGATTTGCAACAAATCAAAACAAAAATATTTTTTAATCTTGGAGGAACAATGTTACAAACTAAAATAAACCCGGAAGGAAAAACAGTATTCATCAGCGGTTCGAACAGAGGAATAGGTAAAGCTATTGCGGTTGAACTTCTTGAACAAGGAGCTAAAAAAGTATACGCCGGAGCAAGGAACACAAGCTCTTTGGATGACCTAAAAGTAAAATACGGAGACAAGCTTGTTCCTGTTGAGTTGGATGTAACGGATGATAATTCTATTAACGAAGCTGCAGCTCAAATAAAAGATGTTGATATTTTAGTGAACAACGCCGGTGTGTTTGCAACGGGAGGAATTTTTTCAGAGCAAGCATTTGACAGTCTTGATACAAATTTAAAAGTAAATTTATGGGGAGTTATAAAACTTACCAACGCAGTTATTGAGCAGTTGAAACAACCGAAAGAAACGGCAATCATTAACATTTCATCTGTTGCCGGTTTAGCAAATATGCCGATGGCGGCAACTTATTCGGTAAGTAAGTCAGCCCTACATAGTTTGACCCAAGGCATGAGAGGAGAATTAGTTAACAGCAACGTATTAGTTATGGGAGTTTATCCGGGTCCGATTGATACGGATATGGCGAAGGGTTTACCGATGGAAAAAGATTCACCGGAAAATGTTGCAAAGAATATTGTTAAAGGTTTGATTGAAGGAAAAGATGATGTTTATCCGGATGTTATGTCCACTCAAGTTGGTGCACTTTATGCTGAAGATCCAAAAAGCGTTGAAGATAATTTCGGCAAATATGTTTAAAATAAATTTTTATACAGTAGCTCTGATTAAAGGGCTGCTGTATTTGGGGTATCATTAAAATCCCAGGTAAGTTTTGTAATAGCTCCGGGATAATTAGTGTTTTTGAATGAGATATAATTCATAATGTGCCGTACCACTTGTTAAACACGTATAAATGTGTTTTAATCCTTCCATCAGCTGACGGATTTCAATTCTAATACTTGTCCGTCCGAAACGGAGTGGGGGCAGATGGTTCGATTAAAAGTTGGTGCATATATTTTGTAAGTTGATAATTCCCGATTCCTATTATAGAAATTCCGATCATAAAATAAACTTTTAAATAATTATCAATTTATTTCAATGCCGTGCATTAATATTTCATTAGCAAAAGAATTGTTATAATTAAAATTTCTTATATCTATTGGGTGAGGTTCAATTCTCAAATCAATTCCTCTCCTTAATCTCATCAACTTAAGTTGAAGTTTAAACCTTTCATCTATCTTATTAAAAACAAAAGCAATGTCAATATCACTATTTTCGGTAGCAGTATTTTTTGCATAGGAGCCAAAGATATAAACTTTCTCAAATTTAATGTTGTTACTCTTCAATCTATCCAAGTAATTATTTATTATTTCTCTAATTGTATCTTTATCCATTTTCTCAATTCTGTAATATTTGTAGTCCATTCTATTGCAAATTCTTTTGTACATAAGTTATAAAAATCTTCTGTATAAGAATCGTATCTTGCACCAATATTAAATGTTGTAATTGTATCCAACCAATCTTCATAAGTTTCAGACAAATTTAAATTACTTTTTTCCGCAAGTAGAAGCAAATTATGGATTGGAATTGCCTGCTTATTTTGTGATTTGGTATAAAATGCTTTTAATAATTTTTCAATGACAAGATGACCTATAAATAGAGACCAATGATAATCTTTGGAATTTAAAAGATTGTTCATTGTAGAAAAATCTTTATCAGAACTTTTTACCCAAAAACCAATAACCTTATTTACATCAATTGATGATTCTGCCATAATAACAAATTAATTATTTAGAAATAATAATATAATTAATTAAACTTACAATTAAGTACAAAAGCAATTCCGTTGTTTAGATTATCTACACTTCTTTTCTTCAACTATTCTACCTAAGCTACTCAATTTTAAAAAATCC
>DRJC01000026.1 GCA_011052365.1 Ignavibacteria bacterium | reverse complement strand
GTATCCTTATAAAACAATTTAAACTTGGATATCCCGTAATTATCGATTAAATATTTAGAAAAAGAACCGGCGTAAATGTATGAAAGCGATGAAGTCTGTCCGAAGAAACTTACTCCGTTAAAAAGATTGCTGATATTAATCTTGTAACCGTTTTCCAAAGCGAGTGATGCCATATAATCAATGGGATGCCCATCATAATACGGAGAACCCGCAACGGCAGTTCCTTCAATCAATGATGGATTTAACCCGTCTGCAACTTTAAATATACCGGTACCGAAAGATGCTGAAATTATATGTGCAATCTCGTGTTCCAATGTTTTATTATAACTGTCTTTTGTAGTATAAATCTGATATAGCCAGGGTTTAGCAACATCGGCATTTGCTGATCCGAATAGTCTTCCCTTTTCATTGTTATTATTAAAGATAAACGACTCTATCTTTTTATTTACTTTCACGTTAAAATATTTACTGAGCCTTGAATAATAATATTCGTGATACAGTGTTATGATTTTAATTTCACTTTCTTCAATTTCACCCGGATAATGAATTATAAAATGTTCGGTAACAACTCTTTTATTTAAGTGTTTTTCCAAACTGCTTTTGGTTGTAGAAAAACCAAGGAAGGGAGAAATCGAAATAAAGATTAAAGCTAAGATGAGTGAAGAAGCTATTACAATATTTTTTTTAAAATTATCTCTATTTCTGAAATGGAATTTAAAGAGTAGTAGAAAAACAGTAAGAAAGAATATTAAATTAACAGACCTGTATAAAACTAATTTTAAACTAACGCTCAGTCCTTCGTCATAAATAGTCCCTGGGAACAAACCAAAAATGGGATTAAAAAAATATATTTGTGGGTTGAGGTAAAATTCGATTAAAGGAATTAATAGAATTAAAAAGAATAAAATAAGATAGACTAAAACCGGTAATTTTTTACTGATGGAAAATGCGATCAGCCCCAATGTTAAACCGATAATATATGACGGAATAGTTAAAACCAGATAAAAAAGGAATCCGTCTTTAAGTGAACAGGATGATCCTAAAAGTGAGTGTGTAAGGGAAATAACAAGAGGAAGTAGAAGTAATATAATACCAATTTGGGTTAAAGTTTTAAACGATTTATTATCTATTTCAGAATTAATACTAAATTTTTTGAAATATGAAATTGAAATAAATCCTGACAATAGAGTTATTAGAATTGCATTAACAAAAGAAAACTCAAATCCAAAAACATTTGTTAATGGAAAAAAGAGTAGAATGAAATTTATTATTATGATTAAGAGGATACTAAAAAGGGTAATTGATCTTCCGAAAGATATTTTCTTCAGCCGATTACGCATTAATATTCCGAGCCTTCAACCCTTTTAATATCTGCACCAAGCATCTTTAATTTCTCATCAATCAATTGATATCCCCTGTCTAAATGGTAAACTCTTAAAACTTCCGTAGTTCCTTCAGCTATTAGACCTGCTAAAACCAAACTTGCACTGGCACGGAGATCGGTAGACATTACTTTAGCACCTTTTAATTTTTTAACACCGGTAATTATAGCCGTATTTTCAATCATTTTAATAGATGCTCCCAACCTTAAAAGTTCCGGAACGTGATTAAATCTATCCAAATAAATATTATCCGTTACGTTTGCCACACCACTGGCAACAGACATTAATGCAATCCACTGGGCTTGCATATCCGTTGGGAACCCCGGATAAACTGCTGTATTAATATCAATGGATCTTATATCGGAATCACTTGCGTCTAAAGTGATTATATCGTTATTTACTAATAAGTTACATCCGCTTTCTTGTAATTTATTAATAAGTATTTTTAGATGCTCAGAGTTGCAATTTTGTAACTCAATTTTTCCTTTTGTGATTGCTCCGGCTATCAATAATGTGCCGGCTTCAATTCTATCGGGAATAGTATCGATTGTTGCAGGTAAAAGTTCATCGACCCCTTCAATAATTAATTTTGAAGTGTTTATTCCTGAAATCCTTGCTCCCATTTTATTTAAAAATTTAGATAGATTAGTTATTTCAGGTTCCATTGCGGCGTTATTTATAATTGTAGTACCTTTTGCCAAAGATGCTGCCATAAGTATATTTCCCGTTGCACCTACCGAAGGTTTTTCAAAGAGTATTTCCGTTCCAACTAACTTTTTAGCCTTTGCAATAATATAACCTTCCTCAAGTTCTATCTCGGCACCAAGTTTCTTTAAACCTTCAATGTGTAAGTTTATTGGTCTTGGTCCCCAGGCACATCCGCCGGGTAACGATACTTTGGCTCTACCGTACTTTGCTAATAAAGGACCCAAAACATAAACCGATGCACGCATCTTTTTAACGTGTTCATAAGGAGCATTTTGACTTTTAATTTTACCGGTATCTAAAGTCAGTACATGATCTGTAAATGTTGTCTCAACCCCAAGAAACTCTAAAAGACTTATCATTGTGTTTACATCTCTTAGCCTTGGTGTGTTTTTAAGTATTGAATTTCCGTTGGCGAGCAATGCAGCAGGCATAAGAGCAAGTGAGGCGTTCTTTGCTCCGTCAACTTTTACTTTACCCGACAGTTTAGTACCGCCATTAATAATGAATTTATCCAAAGTTCTCTCAAAATAAAGGAAGAATAATTTTACCGAACAACAAAATTAGTTGATATATTTGCCTGAAAATTAAAGATTAAGGTATGTAAAATCAATTTGATTTAAGAGTATTTTTAAGGATTAGACCACCGTTACCTGCTATAAAAATACTTTTATTATCATTGGTTGCAACACTTTTCAATGTTGAAAAAGTACCACTCGATATTTCTGCCCAATGCTCACCTGCATCAGATGTTGTTAACAGTTCGCCCTTATTACCTACTATAAAACCATTTTTGTCATCAATAAACTTTATATTCAATAAGCCCGATATTGTATTGGAAGGTATTTGTTTCCAGGATGAACCGCCATTTGTAGTTTTATAAATTTCACCGCCGCCGCCAACTATAAACCCCGTATCTTCACTAACAAAGTCAATTGAGCGTAAATAATAGGTTGTGAACTTTGTAATTACACGCCAGGTCTTGCCCGCATTATCCGACTGTAATACTTCCCCATCCCAGCCAACAATAATGCCTGTGTTTTCATTTATAAATTTAACACTGTATAATAATTTATTAATAGATGTGGAAATACGATTCCAGGTATAGCCTCCGTCTTCCGATCTTATGATTGTACCGTTAGCTCCTACAGCGACGACAATTGATGTGCCATTTATGTATTGAAAATCGAACAAACTTGAAAAAGCTTTGGTTGTAATTTTTTCCCAACTATTGCCACCGTTATTAGTTAAAAGTATTGTACCTTTTTCACCAACAGCGATACCATTTAGGTCATCAGAAAAATCAATTTTGTATAATATATTAGAAGTTGAAGAATCAGACAAAGTCCAAGTATCCCCTGAGTTTGTAGTCTTAAGTATAACGCCATTACTTCCACAAGAAAAACCTACAGTTGAATTTATAAAAGTAATAGAATTCAGGTTCTCATCTGTAGGTGATTCAATCTTTACCCAATTTGATTTTAAAATATACGCAGGATTAGAGACATACGTGTTTTTACCCTTATCCTTTATCTTAGTAATGTAATTATCATTTTTCCAAATATTTGAAACGGTGCTGTAAACAAAATAAATTAATCCTGCAAACAGTAAAATTGTTAACGAAAACCACAAATAGTATTTTGATTTTTGTTTAATTGTTGTTACCCGTTTATCACCGGTTAAAAAATTCTTTTGTTTAACATTAGTCTTTGGTTTTGTTTTCTTTCTCGCTTTTTCGGGTTTAACTTTCAGTAATTCAATTGATAAACGATTTACGTCATCTAAAAAATCTTCACAAGTAGTATATCTTTTTGCTAGAGATTTATGCATAGCTTTTGCAATAATTGTATCAACAGCCGGGGGAATAGATGCTATTAAGGATGATACTCTTGGTGGATTCTTTTTAAGATGAGCTTCCATAATTTCATAGTCGGTACCGGTATCAAAAGGGGCTTTGCCAACAAGCATTTCAAAAAAAGTTATTCCCAAAGAATATATATCACTTTGAGTTGTAGGCTCCTTGGCTTTAACTTGTTCCGGACTCATATAAAGTATTGTGCCGATTTTTGTTCCGGTCTTTGTTAAAGCTCTACCTTCTGTAACAGATTTTGAAATACCAAAATCCATTATTTTAACTATACCCTCATTATTTAAAATAATATTTGAAGGTTTAATGTCTCTGTGAATAAAGCCTTTGGAGTGTGCATAACCTATACCGGCTAACACTTGCTTTACGATTGATAATGCATACTGTAGTTCTAATCTGCCAAGTCTTTTTATTAAACTTTCTACAGTTTCCCCCGGAACATATTCCATTATTATACCTAATATTCCGTTTTCTTCAGCAAAACCGTAAACGGGCACAATATTAGGATGATTTAATTTTGCTTGGTGTTTGGCTTCTCTTTTGAATCTCTCTAAAAAATGAGGGTTGGAAAGTAAATCGGAATTTAGAATTTTAAGTGCAACAAACCTTTCAAGTTTAAGATCAAATGCTTTATAAACAACACCCATTCCCCCTTTACCAAGGATCTCAACGATCTTATAATGTTCAATGTTTCTTCCGATCATTTAAATAACCTCGGCTAATAAAACAAAAGAATAATTATCAGGTGCCCCTCTATCTTCAATCAACCGGCTCATTTTATCTGCTATATTGCTTAAATTTTTCTCATTAATAAATTTTTCTATCTCGCTGTCATTAAGAACGCCGGATACTCCGTCAGTACAAACAAGAAATCTATTATTTTCTTTTTTCTTTAATTTTATTTTACTCAAATCAACTTCAATATCAATGCTTTCACCAAGTGCACGTGTTATAATATTTTTATTCGGATGGTTCTCTGCTTCTTTTAAAGTTATAAAACCTTCATCCACTAATCTCTGAACAAGAGAATGATCCTTTGATAATAATTGCAATTTTCCATTTTTTGAAGAATAAATTCTTGAATCGCCTACATGCCCCCAATAAGCAAAATCTTTTTTTAAGAAAAGGACTTCTGCTGTAGTTGCCATGCCGGTTAAGTTTTCATCTTTAGAACTATGTTCTATAATGGATTCATTTGCCTTTGTAATAGAATATTGAATCCTTTCAATAATACCTAACTTATTCATATTCTTGAATTCAGAACTAATTGTGTCAACTGCTAATTTCGATGCTACTTCACCGCCACGATTTCCCCCTAAACCGTCACATACAACAATTAATAGTCCGTAATCAATTTCAAAAATACCAATGTGGTCTTCGTTATGTTCTCTTTTTAATCCTGTCTTGGATACCGTGATGTAGTTAAATATCATAAAAAAAGGAGTTATTGGAAACTATAATTTCTAATATAATATTACCCCTAAGAGTATAGTTTATGAGGAATTTGTGAATATTAATAATTTGCTATACTGAGCACTTGGGTTTATATTTGTATTTTGTTTTTAAATAAAAGTAAAAATTATTACTTTAATAAAATTGAAAATATTAAGGCTATTATATATAAAATTTTAACTATTGACAACTAATATAACCTAAAATTTAACTAAAATTAAATTTAGCGAGAATGGCGAAATTTGGTAGACGCGCTAGATTTAGGATCTAGTACCGAAAGGTGTCGGGGTTCGAGTCCCCGTTCTCGCACAGGTATTAAAAAAAATAATAATTAAGAGGATACATTGGACGTTAAAATAAACGATATCACTGAATCTGAAAGAGAACTTGAAGCAACTCTGAAATATGATGAATTCAAAGATCAATTGGAAAGTGAAGTAAAAAAACAAGCTAAGAAAATTCAGATCCCGGGATTTAGAAAAGGCAAAGTGCCTATTGCAATGATAAAAAAAATGTACGGTGATTCTCTAGAATATGAGGCATCCGAAAAAATAGCTAATAAACAATTCTGGGAAATATCAAAGGAAAAAGAGATAGCTCCTATAGGTCAACCCGTTTTATCAGATATCAAATTTAAACCTGGCGAAGATTTATATTTCAAAGTAAAGTTTGAAGTATATCCTACAATTGAAGTAAAAGATTACAAAGGATTAGATATTGAAATACCTGACTTCAAAGTTAAAGATGAAGATGTTGAAAAAGAAATTACACATATTAAGAAATCAAACGCTAAAAAAGAAAAAGCCGATAAAGTTGATGGGTTAGATCATTTTATTGATGTGGAAATATTAAGAGTGAATGACGACGGCACACCCTACAAAAATGCTAAAAGTGAAACAATACAGATAGACCTTTCCAATGATAATGTTCAAAAAGAAATAATTGAAAATTCAAAGGACAAAAAAGTCGGTGATAAATTTAAATTTTCATTTAAAGATGAGAGAAACATAAAAAACAGTAAAGGCGAAGAAGAAAAAATAACTGAAAATTTTATTTATGAAGCGGAAATAAAAGATATAAATAAATCAATATTACCTGATTTGGATGAAGAGCTTGTTAAAAAAATAACAAAAGAAAAAGTGTCGAATGAACAAGAATTAAGAGAAGAAATTAGGAAAGATATTTCTGCTTATTTTGAACAACAAGAAAAGGAATTTCTTCAAAATAAATTAATTTCTACAATAGTTGAAAAAAACGAGTTTGTTCCCCCTGCTACAATAGTTGACAACTATTTAGAAAATCTTATAAATCACGAAGAAGAACATGCAAAAAAAGAAGGCGTAAAAAACTTCAACCGAGAAGAAGCTGCTAAAAAGCTTCAAAAATCTGCTGAGTATCAAGTTAAATGGCATATGATAAAATCTGAAATAGAGAAAAAAGAAAATATTGTTATTGATGAAGAAGACTTAAAAAAATTAGCTGAAAAAGATACAGCAAAAACCGGGATAACCGTTGATAAATTACTTAATTATTATAAATCTTCTAACTATTCTGAAAAATTAAAAGAAGAAAAGCTATTAGATTTTCTCAAAGAAAATAATAATATTAAAAAAGTAGAGCCAAAAGAATTATTTAAAAATGATCAAGAGGAATCTAAATGAAAAAGAATCCCGAATACTATAACCAATTAGTCCCCTACGTAATTGAACAGACCGGACGGGGCGAAAGAGGGATGGATATTTATTCCCGTCTTTTGAGAGAAAGAATTATATTCATAGGCACACCCATAGATGACCATATTGCCAGTCTTGTTATTGCACAACTTATTTTTCTTGAGGCAGAAGATTCCGATAAAGATATAAACTTATATGTTAATTCTCCGGGCGGTAGTGTTACCTCAGGTTTAGCAATATATGACACAATGAAATATATTAAACCGGAAGTCGCAACTATTTGTGTAGGTATGGCTGCAAGTATGGGAGCTATTCTTTTAGCGGGCGGTGCTGCAGGCAAGAGAACCGCTTTGCCAAATGCAAAAATAATGATTCACCAACCTTGGATCGGAGGACTACAGGGACAAACAACCGACATACAAATTCACGCTCAGGAAATGTTAAAAACAAGAGACTCGCTATATAGAATTTTGGCAGAACACACAGGACAATCTTTAGAGCAAATTACTAAAGATTGCGATAGGGATCATTTCTTAACTCCGAAAGAAGCAAAAGAATATAAAATTATTGATAATATTTTAGAGAAAAGAGTAACCGGTAAAGATAAAAAATGATTTATTGGGGATATATTTTTATCCCCATTCTTTCCTTAAAAAATAGACCAATTTAGCCCTTGAATTGTATCATTTTTTCTATGATTTTTACAATTGTTAAACCACTTTTTCATTATTCACCATTAAATTTATATTGTTGTTTTGATGTTCAAAAATAAAGACAGATATTTTTATTTAATTACTATTTTATTTTTTTCATTTAATTTTACAACAATAGCGCAACCAAGTAATTCTAATACGGATTATATCTACATTTCTCCTGTACCGAACAGCAGGTTTGTTTCCCCATATACCAACATCATTATAACTCCCAAATCATCATTTAATAAAACCCAATTATTTAACAAAAATCGGATAGAAGTTTATGGTGCAAAAAGCGGTATCCATAACGGAGAGATTATACTAAGTGATAACGGTAAAAACATAATATTTAAACCTTTCAATAGTTTCTCGCTCGGTGAAATGGTAACTGTTACTTTACTTAAAGGCTTTAGGCTTGAAAATGGTAATGCTTTAGGACGGCTTCAGTATAGTTTTAAAATTTCAAAAGATTTTAAGAGAAATGTATTACATAAATTAAAAGATATCGGCGCCCCTTCCCTGCCCGGAGATTTCCCTAAAATTAGAATAGGAATATCGAATAATCCTTCCGAAGGATATTTGTTTTTAGCTCCTGCTAAAGGCAATACTTTAAGTTATTTGATGATATTAAATAACAGCGGAATTCCAATCTTTTACAGAAAGAAACCTAATGTAGCATTAGTTTATTTTAAGCCCCAGCCAAACGGTTTACTAACATATTATGACACAGAAAAAAATTTCTTTTATGCTTTAGACAGTTCTTATGCTGTTGTTGATAGCTTTATGGCAGGCAACGGTTATTCTACTGATTTCCACGAATTATTACTTACACCTAATAAGCACGCTTATTTAATTATTTATGATGTACAAAAAGTTAGAATGGACACAGTTGTAGCCGGTGGAGTGGATACGGCAAACGTTGTCGGTTCTATTATTCAAGAAATAGACAGCAATAAAAATGTTGTTTGGCAATGGCGAAGCTGGGATCATTTTAATATTACCGATGCAAATGATTTTGTGGATTTAACTCGACCCAATATAGAATACGCCCACACAAATTCAATAGAAATTGATAAGGACGGAAACATAATTATTTCCTCTAAAAGGATGGATGAAATTACTAAAATAGATAAAACCACGGGAAATATTATCTGGCGTTTAGGTGGTAAGAAAAATCAATTTGTTTTTAATAATGACAACTTCCCTATTCTTCAACAGCACGATGCAAGGATATTAAGTAACGGCAATTTACTATTATTCGATAACGGATTAGCACCTAACAGAGTTTTTTCCCGCGCATTGGAGTACAAATTAAATACGGGAGATATTACAAAACTTAATGCCGATAAGGTATGGGAATTCAGAAATACTCCCGATGAATTTTCCAGGGTTATGGGAAGTGTGCAAAGACTCCCCGACGGCAACACAATAATAG
Source organism: Ignavibacteria bacterium (assembly GCA_011052365.1). Taxonomy (GTDB): domain Bacteria; phylum Bacteroidota; class Ignavibacteria; order Ignavibacteriales; family Ignavibacteriaceae. The sequence continues at coordinate 2,613 of DRJC01000026.1, read as the reverse complement.
GCTGGGGTTCATCATCAAAAGCACCAAATACTTCCGATGATTTTAGAACAATTACAGAAGTAACACCAAACGGTAAAAAGACTTTTGAAATGTTTATTGAAAACCAAAATTACAGTTACCAGGTTTTTAGAAAACCTTGGCGAACAAATTTATTTACTTCGGAAAAAGATACATTAGATTTTGGTATTGTTAACGAGGGAGATTCGACAATAATGTCTTTTAACTTGAGGAACAATTCTTCTAAAGATATTACGATTACTTCATATTATTTTACAGACAGCACTTTTCTACCTTTAACACAACCACCGTTTTTATTAAAAAAGAATGTATCAAAAAGTATTTCAGTACAATATAATTCGCAAGATTCTAAAACTCACATAGATACATTATTAATTAGAACTGAAACGGGAACTGAAATGATAGCCCAATATGTTATCTTAAAAGCAGATAGCAATACCGTTACATCCGTGAATGAGAGTTTTATTGCTCCTGAAAATTTTGTTCTTTTTCAAAATTATCCGAATCCCTTTAACCCTTCAACAACAATTAAATACAGCCTACCCGAAAGAAGCAATGTGGTTATTTCTATTTTCAATGTTTTGGGAGAAAGAATAGTCAGATTAAAAGACGGGGTTGAAGATAGAGGCAATCACCGTGTAAATTGGCAGCCTAAAAATATTTCATCGGGATTTTACTTTTACAAAGCAGAAATAAATTTACTTAATTCAAAAAAAAGAATATCACAAACAAAAAAAATGTTGTTCATAAAATGATAATACACGATATTTGAATTGTATTTTAAAAACCATATAAACTAATGAGAATCGTAATATGAAATTATCTACTTTATTATTTACATTATTAATCAGCTCAGTCAGCATTTTGGTGAATGCTCAAAATGTTAATAAGTCAACAAACAAAATAAATGCCGGTAACCTCCCGGATGATTTTCCACCTCTTACAATTAATATTGTTAACAACCCTGCAAAAGGACAAATATTATTTGCGCCTAATGTCCCTGCAAATGGTAAATATGGGTATTACTTAATTATATTGGATGAAAATGGAAATGTTTATAAATATAAAAAAGTACCCAATAGAATTGGAGATTTTAAAATTCAGCCGAATGGACTAATCACTTTTGGTTTGAGAGTTGAACAAGGCGGTGTCGGTCAACAGGGTGTATATTATATTATGGATAGTACTTTGACAGTGATTGATTCTGTTAAAGCAGTTGGCACCGATAGTATTGGGAATAAATATATTACCGATATTCACGAATTTTTAATTCTTCCAAACGGTAATTATCTTTTTACAATTAAGTATCCGACCACTATGGATATGTCTCAATACGGAGGTAAAGACAGCGCAACTGTAGTACATGGAATCTTACAAGAGTTGGATGTTAATAAAAATGTTATTTGGCAATGGCGAAGCTGGGATCATATCCCTATAGAAGATACTTATAATCCTTTAACAGGCAAATTAGTTAGGTTAAACCATTTTAATACTGTCGGTATTACGAATGACGGTAATATATTAATGGGAAACAGAACTAATGCCGAAGCATTAAAAATTGATATAAAAACGGGAGAAATAATTTGGAGATTTGGCGGCAAAGATAATCAGTTTACTTTTACCGGTGATAATGATGCAAACAGTCCCAATTATTTTTCTGCACACGATATAAGAATGCTTCCGAATGGGAACATAACATTATTCGATAACGGCAACAATCACAGCCCTTGGTTTTCCAGGGCGGTAGAGTATAAAGTTGACCAGGTTAATAAAACAGCAACACAAGTTTGGGAATACAGGCATCAACCTAATGATATTGCTGCCCGGATTACAGGATCGGTAGAAAGATTGCCGAACGGAAATACCTTTATAGGTTGGGGCGGAAAATCACAAGATTCTACTAGCGCTGATATAACAGAAGTTGCACCCGACGGTACAAAAACATTTGAATTAACATTCCCTCCCAAAGTTTTATCGTACAGAGCACTAAAATATCCTTGGAATATAAACAGACCTTCTGCATCTATTGTTAAAAACAATATTGTTTCAGGTTCTGATTATGCATTTAATAATTCTTCCGATGCAACCGGGGTGACGGCACACATAAATAGTTTCAGTGGGCCTGAACTGAATAAATTCAGTTTGAAAAGATATAACTTAGCTCCGGTATTCCCCGAGTTTACAACTACTCCGTTAAAAGTATACATGTATAGATTATATTTCAGCAGTTTATCAATTAATTCCATTAATGCAAACCTTGAATTCAAATTATCATCATTCCCTCAAATAACTGATCCTTCTAAAATAAAGATTTACGCAAGGGCAAATGAAGGGAAGGGACTTTTTACACCCCTTACAACAATATATGATCCGGTAAATTCAAAGCTAATTGTAAACAACGCAGGATTCGGTGAATATATTTTTGCAGACGATAACAATATTGTTACCGGAATTGAGTCGGTTAAAGCACTGCCTAAGAATTTTTTGCTGTCACAGAATTACCCCAACCCTTTTAATCCGAGTACGGTAATCAGCTATTCAATACCATCCGTTGGTGCAAGTCGGGACGTGTCCGTGCTAATAAGGGTATTTGAT
>DRJC01000025.1 GCA_011052365.1 Ignavibacteria bacterium | reverse complement strand
TCAATTTTTTCTATGTTATTATAAAGCTGCATTATTATATAAGCATAAAAATTTAATTGTGGTAAATAATTTTCAACCCTGTCTTTGATCTGCTCCTTTTGAATATTATCTGTTTTATAATCAACAATAGTAATTTTATTCTCTCCAAAAATTATTTTATCGATGATCCCGTATAAATAATAATCATTTTCTTTTAGATATACTTCAAATTCATTTTTATAGTTTTTGTACGAATTAATTTCACTAAAAATTGATGCTGTATAAAATTCCTTTAAATCATTTTTAATATCTTCTTTAAGAATGTTTTTTGTTTTGTCATTTAATATAATTTGATAATTCTTTTCGGTTAAAATAGAATTTAAATAATCATCTAATTCCTCATATTTTTTTTCTTTCTGCAGAATATTGTGTATTAATTTACCCTTTAATTCCGGCGGGTAATTTCCCAACCTCGAATTATTTTTTTCCGTTGGATCTTCATCTTGATCAAATTCGGAAGGATTAAACTCATACACTTTTTCCGTAGATTTTGTTTTATCATAATTTTTATAATTCTCATAAAGTTTTGTTAAACCAAGGTCATAAGTAAATTTATATTTTAACGGGCACTGTGTATAAACTGCTATTTTAGTTGCCGATATAATTTCTCCCGAGGGATGATCAACAATCTGATTTATATTAATTTTTATTTTTTTATCAATTAGGTCTTCAATATTTTCATTATGTTTTACAGACATCAATTCAATTGAATTTATTACCGGAATATTAATATCAATATCTTCAATTGTATTTTTGAAATTTTCATCGCTATTAATTAAACGCTTAAATTTTGTTGAAATATTTATCGTATCACTTTCATCATCAAATTTAATTACCGATGATAGTATCCCCATAAAAGATTTTTTGCCATAATTTTTTTCTTTTGTTGAGGAAATAAATAAATAGTCTTTCGCACGTGTTATACCGACATAGAGCAAACGTTTTAATTCAGCTTCGTCTTTTTTACTATTAATAATATTTCTAATACTCAACAATGGGGGTTCAATAAAATCCTCATAATATCCATCGTCGGCAGGTAGTTTAGATAGTACACCAAATTCTTTATCAACAGTTACTTTTTTGCTTCTACTTATATTCTGCTCGCTGCACCTGTACAAAAACACGGCAGGGAACTCCAACCCCTTCGCCTGATGCAATGTCATAATTTTAACGGCGAATGAATCCAAGTCCAAATTACTCTGAGCTTCATCGTTTATTTTTTCAATTGCACCCTTCAGATATTCAACATAATCATACAGGGTTGTAAAAGGCTTTTGAGAATAATTATTAGTGATGAATATTAATTTTTGAAGATTTGCGATCTCTTGTTTTCCATTTATTCGTGAAGCCAAAGTAGAAATGAAAGGCGACTCGGCAAATATCTTTCTTAATACAAATGATACTTCAGAACTTGAAGCAAGCTTTGTATTTTCTTCTAAAGTTTTGATAAGAGAATTATGCCGGTTATTAATTACGGAATAGTTTTTTAATTTCTGCCAAAAACTTTCACCGGGCTTTAAAGATACTTCAAACAAAGTACTGTCGGGTAAATTAAAAAACGGAGACCTTAAAATTCCGATTAAAGCCGTATCATTTTTTTTATCCAGCAAAAAAGAGAAGTAATTATAAATATCGTAAATAGGCTGCCTTTGGTAAAATCCCTGTCCCCCTACAATAGTAAACGGAATCCTATACTTAACAAAAGCTGTTTCCAACTCTTTAAAGTATTTTCTTCTGCGGCAAAGTATTGATATATCCTGCCATTGAATATTTTTTTCTTCTCTCTGTTCGTTGATATTCCACTTATCCTCATTAACTAATTTTAATATTCTCTTTGCCGTCAATTCCGGTTCGGTAATCTCTTCATCTGCCTCATCATTATTCCCTGCTGATAAAATTTCTATTCTCCCTTTTATATCATCATTACGTGCACAAACAAGTTCCGAATAAGCGACTTCATTATATAACGGGTTGGGATTTGAAAATAAATCCCGAAATACGTAATTAGTAAAAGCGGAAATTACAGGCGACATTCTAAAACTATCCGGTAAAGAAAGAAGAGAATCGTTTCCCTCTAATTTCATAATATCATTTTTTGTTTTGCTAAAAATCTTCAGGTCGGCATCTCTGAAACTATATATACTTTGTTTTTCATCCCCCACAATAAAGAGATTACCTTTTTTCAAATAATCTAAAATCGGCAAGAATATATTGTACTGAAGTTCGTTTGTATCCTGGTATTCGTCTATCATTATGTATTTAAATTTCTTTTTCAGTTCGCTAATTACACCCGGATTAGAAATAATATCTTTTGTATACAAAAGAATATCCTCATAATCCAAGAAACCCAATTCCGTTTTTCTCATTTCATAATTTTCAAGACACGATTGAAAAATGTTTAACAGGCTTAGAGAAAATTCGGCTAATTTTTTATTTGTTACTTCTTCATTTATATCAAAATTCAATTTTAAAAGTCTTTCATAAAACTCTTCAATCAAATTTCTTTCCTCAGAAAATTGCAGGTAAGAATCATTTTTAAGATATCCTTGTTTGCGGACTGAATTTTTACTTGTTAAAAGATAGCTCCCTGTTTTTTTTAAGATTAATAATTTTCCCTTTAATTTATTTTGTTCACTTATTTTTAAAAGAAGGTGTTCAATCTCCAAACCATATTTATTATCCTTTTTATTTTTTAAAACATCATCATTTAAAAGTCCAATTTTTTCCGTCACATCTCTTAATTCATCGGCAAATATCTTGTCTAAATATTCATCATAAATTTTATTGTAATTATCGACTACATTATCAATATTGTTTTTATAAATATGATTTTGAATAGTCGAAATTTTTCGGCGTTCATATATAAGATTTGAAATTACTTCACTTAAAGAATTTTTGGAACCGAAGATCCTAATTACTTTTTTTATTTCACTATTCTTTTCTTCATTTTGAAAAATCTTCTTTATTTCTTCTTCTACTGCTAATTCAATTAATTCATTTGAAGTAATTTGATCTATCGGTGTAAAGTTTGCATCAATTTTTGCTTCCACCGGGAATTGTCTCAAAACATCAACACAAAAAGAATGGATGGTAGAAATGTGAGCTGAAACCAACTGCCTTCTGATTTGATTCCATTTCTTTAACTTATCCCGGGATATATCTTTTTTTATGGTATCTTCAACTTCGGTTGCAATTCTTTTATATAGTTCGCTTGCTGCTTTATCAGTAAAAGTAATAGCTGCAATTTCTCTTAAAGATATATCTTCGTTTTCTACTATTTGTAAATATCTTTTAGATAAAACAAATGTTTTACCCGAACCTGCATTTGCAGTTAATGAAATATGATGTTTATATTCTAAAGCTTTTTGTTGGTGAGGAGTTAATAATAACATTTTTAAGGATTTATTCTTTTGTCCAAAGGTATTAAAATTTTGAATGTCGTTCCATTTTTTGAAGATTTTAATAAAGAAATATTTCCCTCTAAACTTTCAATATATCTTTTTGCTAAATACAATCCCAGCCCCATGCCCTTTTCTTTGGTTGTAAAACTGGAATTAAAAACCTTCTCCCTGTCTTTTAAAGGAATGCCTCTACCGTTGTCTTCAATCAAAATTTTATAGTCTTGGCGTGATTTTGAAATACTGATTATTATTTTTGTGCTTTCTGCCTGAATTGAGTTTCTTATAAAATTAATTAACATCCTTCGTAATTGATTACTGTCCGCATCTATTTCAGCTCTATCAATTTCAGCATTAATATCAATTTTTGTTTTTTCATTTAAAAACAAATTGCAAGATTTTCTTATTTCTTCAATGATATTAATTCTTTCTATTTTCGATAACGGCATTCTTGCAAAATTAGAAAATTCAGTTGCGATTAAATTTAGGTTATCTATTTGATTTAAAATTGTCTCGGATAATTTTTTAAGTATACTGCCAAAATTTTTCTTCTTGTCTTCGTAGGCAATTAATAACTGCTGCACTGCAAGTTTCATTGGTGTAAGCGGGTTTTTAATTTCGTGAGCTACTTGCTTTGCCATTTCCTTCCACGCATTTTCACGTTCTAATTCAGCCATTTCAATTTGGTTCTTTTGAATTTCTCTCGCCATTGCGTTAAAACCATCAACCAGTTCTTTCATTTCACTTCGTTCTTTAACGTCTAATGAAATATCAAAATCACCATGCCCGATTGATTTTGCAGCGCCTGTAAGTTTACGTATCGGTGAAGAAATTCTATTGGATATAATTGTGCTGAAAATAATTATGAGAATAACAGCGAAAGAATACATCCCGAAAAGAAACACATCCGCATCAATAACCGTATAGGGAATTGTTATTTTATTAAATGCATTATTAACACTAATAATATAACTTTTGTCCCTAAGAATAATTTTTTTATAAAGTGTCTGATAAACGAATCGATCTAAATGATCTTCATCTATAAACTTTTTATAATTCAAATAATTTATATAGTAGTATGCTATGGGATCTATTTTTGTGTTAAATATATCAGTATCATAAAACTGTTGCTTAGAGCTGAAGAGTTGATTGCTTCCTTTATAAATAGAAAAGGAAATACCCAGTTCTTTTACTGCGTTATTAAATATTATTGGTAATGCTCTATCTTCGTGTTTTGCAATTTGTGAGCGGATATGATCCACCACATATTTTGAACGTTCATTCAATCCTTGTGAAATTGCTGCAACTGATTTTTTTTCGACAACACTTCGATTATAAACAGCTAATAAAACGACAGGCAAAATTGAAATAATAAGAAAAGCAATTAGCAGTTGTGTCCTAAAAGTAAATGAAGTTTTTTTAATATTATATATGAAGAGGAAAATTAAAAAAACCAACATGAATATACTTTGAACAATAAATAATTTAAAAAAGTTGTAGAGACTCCACGATAAATCTTTCTCAAGAACCGATACTGAAATTATATTATCTTCACCATTTATTTGAGATTTTAAAACATAGGTTAAATACTGTTCACCGTTTAATGTTAAATAGATCCATGCTTCATTATACTTTGAAAATTTAGCATTTAATATCGGTTTAACTTGGTCTAAAGAAGGGTAAATATCACCGAATATTTGAGTTACTTTAGAATTATTAAAAGTAAATATTTTAAGTAGATTTAAATTTATTACCGAATTAACAATGTTAAGATTTGAAGCTAAAAAACTCGGGACGGTTTGCAGTCCTAAATTTTCTAAACTAAATTTTACGGATGCTGATATAAATCCCACTGTTACATTATTTAAATTAACAGGTATATAACCTGTAATTATTGAAGTAGGCGGTAAATTATTGTCAATAATTTCAAATATTTCAGGAGTTGAAGCATCCGCATTTAAATAAGATTTATCTAAAACAGCATCTGCGCCAAGTCCAAGATTAAAATTACCTATCGGTATTTTGTTTCTATCAAATATTACTACAGATGACGGCAGCGATTCTTTTTGTAGAGAAGAGCCGCTCCATATTTTAAATGCTAATGCATTATAATTTGTGTTCTGAATCAGAAACGAACTCTTTACAGCACCATCGTTTGAAGCATCAATTAATAATTCATTAACAAAAAATTCAAATAGATTATCGTTTGACCTGTTAATTTCAAGCGCTGTAGTTTTAAGAGATTCTTTTTCCAAATCAAGATTAAAATAATTCATCAACGAAACAACAATTACAGATGCCGTGATAACAATGTAAAAATAATTATATATTGATAAAGGACTTGTGTGATAAATTCGAATCGAAATTAGGAACAATAAAGTAATAATAACAAAACTTAAGAACGGAGTGATAAGGGGTTGAGGTTGTAATTCTATAAAATAATAACCGATAATTTGGAAAATGATAAATAGAGCTAAAGAAAAAAGAAGAAATTTTCTATTGTTTAAAGTATTATAAATCGATAGGAAAAAAAGAAGAATTACAATTAATATTAATATAATTGAGACTCCCAATAACAAAACATTCAGGTTCATTAATAAACTCGGCAAGTCAGGAATTAGGTTAGGCTCTTTAAAGTATCGTAAAGTTGAATCGAAGATTACGCTTTTGACAGAGGCGTTTAATGCTCTAATCAAATACAAAAATAATATTAATAGAAATGGAAGAGAAACAAAATGTAAGTATTTCCATCCGTTGGCTAACGGATTACTTTTATTATTTTGTAATAAAAATGATTTGCAAAATTGAAAAATTTTTATGCTGATAATCAGAACGAATAATACAGAGATAAAAAAGTCTACCGGTGATTTTACAAAACCAAAAGCAAATTTAGAAGAAAAATATGTGGGATTAGTGAGAGTCGGTGTAAGAAAATCGAATAGATCTTTTGCACTAAAAAGTAATAAACGGAATAAGAAAAGATAGATTGTCAGCAAAGCGATTTTAATGCTTTTGTGTTTTATCTTTTTAAATTCATTTCTGAAAGAAGGGAAAAGCAGCAAATAAGCAATAATTAAAAATAGTGACTGAAATAAAGATGAATAAGAACTTATATTGCTGAGCTGATTTTCCAATAGTGGTATATCAAAAGTAACTAAAGCTATTTTTTCATCATTATTATTTAATAGTTCAAATGAATAAATCCTTTTGTTATTTTCTTTTTCGGCAAAGGATGAATAAAATATTTTAAAATTAACATCAAGTTTTGACGTCAATTCTTTGGTAAAACTTAATGGCTTATAATACGGAGTGTTTAACTTATATTTTTTCTCTATCGGCAAAGACACACTAAAATAGAACTGTTCATTTTCAATGATAATTGTATCGGTAACAGACAAGTATGTTATTAAATCGGAATCATAAAAATGTAAATGCCCTGCGGGATAGGATAAAGGCAAAATGTTTTGCGCAGGGATTGCAATAGTTTTATTCCAAGCAATTAATTTACCGTTGGGTGCTAAAATTTCAATCGAATATTTATCATAATAGGTATTGTTAATAAGTTTAATTAATCTGGCATACGTTCTATTACGCGGACTTAAAGTTTTAACCAAATCATTTTTTATTTGTTTGCCTACATAAAAAAGGCTTTGTTCTTTTTGCCTAAAAATATTTTTAACTGAATTTTCAATTTCTATAATTTTTATTGATACTGATTTATTCCAATTGTTGGCAATATTTTTTAAGATTATTGGAGTGATAAAACCCGATAAAAAGAAAAGTAAAACAAAAAGAAAAACTGTATATAAGTATTTCTTGCCCCCTTGTATTTTTTTAATGATTTTATTGTTCATTAATTAAGTGTAATCTGTAATATCTTCCATTCGTTTTTTACTCTTTTAAGAGAGACATAAACTCTTAGTGATCTTCTTCCATCGTGTGTGTTAAAATCATAAGAACCAACAGCATAAGGGGTATTTGCATCAGTGTATATTTTATCAAATTTAAATGACTTAACTTTATGTTTTCTAAAGTATTTTTTTAGGACATAATAAACTTGATTATTACTATAATATCCGCTGACACCATTTGTTAGATTCAAATAAGTTCTGGAATTGAAGTATCTTGAAAGTTGAGCAATATCTCCTTGAGCAATTGCTCTTTCAATATTTCTAAACTCAATAATTGAAAGTTTCTGTCTTTGTATTTCTTGAATTTGTTTTAGTTTATTTAATCTTGTAGTAATTCTTGTCCCTTTTTCCTTGTTAAGATAATTAGACTTTAACTGACCGAAACTATTACCAGCTCCAAGGAATATAAGAAAGAGAAATAATATTATTAGATTAAAGAGTTTCATAACTTTCATTGTTCGTAATTTAATCAATCTTAAAGAGTTTATCTATATTTAATTACACTTAATTATTTTTTTTAATAATAATATTATTGACGCATCCTAAGTTTATTTAAAGGTTTTCTATTTTTATTAGGTCGTTTAGCTTTTAATAAATCATTACCTTCTACTAATTGGTATGCCCAATCAAAAGTAATTCTATCATTTGTTATTGAGTTAATCCTAACTTTAGCAAAGTGATTATCCCAGGTCCAAATAACATAGGTATGACCTACTTTTGCAACGGCGTCTTTGGTTTTTGACCAGCCGTTCAAAGGAGCCGTGGAAACATCATAAATATCAACTGTTTGTCCCATATCCTGTATGTCCGTGTCATCCCAAACATCAAGATAAAAATTGCCGTTGTAATTTTCAAAAAACAAATCAGTTGTACTGTCATCATACGCAATAACAGAATAGGTACTAAAGGAATACCCGCTATTATCAGGAAATTTTCTGTAATTAAAAATTGATTGATTAAAACCTTCAGGGCGTGGTGTTGTGTAAATTACATCATAGCTTAAATCACTTTCATTCCCGTTTAAATCATAAGCTGTTACAGCATAATAATATGTGTTACCGTTTGAAACATCTAAATCGACAAAATAATTATTTTCTGATGAACCGATTAGAGTATATTTTCCGTCATAAGAATTACTGCTGTAAATATTATAACCGGCTACATCACCTTCACGATTTTTTAACCAGGATAGGTCTACCCTGTTATCACCATTCATTACTACTATCCCGGTTGGAGGTGCAGGTGGCTGCGTATCAAAAAAAACAAAAGGATCATTAACATTACAGGCAGCAAGAAATAAAGTCATAAAAATTACAGATAGAATATTTAATGTGATTTTCATTTTGTCTCCCTCGTATAGTTTTTAGAAGAAACGTCCAAAATGAATGCCAGAAATATTCTTATCTATATTTTGGTTTTAAGCTGTTTTTGATTTTATACTGTATATAATAATGGACAGAATGATGTAGCTTAAATTAAAATAAATGAAGCTAGATATTGAAGAAATTATTATTAATAAACATTTTTTTATTATTTATTACACCAATAGCATTACCTTTTAATTCAGTACCGGCGTAAGGTGAATTTATAGATTTACTAAAAAATTCAGAGATGTTAACTATCCATGATTTATTAATATCCAACAAAGTTAGATTTGCAGGTTCACCTTTTTTAATTTGCGGAACAGGTATGTTAAGAATTAGCCTGGGATTTATAGAAAGCTTTTCAATTATTTGCTCTAAGGATAAAATTTGTTTGTGGTATAATTCGTTTAATGTCAATCCGACTTCAGTCTCCAATCCAATAATACCATTTGGAGCTTGGTCAAAAGGCAAGTTCTTTTCTTCAATTGTATGAGGCGCGTGATCACTGGCAACACAATCTATAGTACCATCTTGCAATCCCTTTATAATTTCTTCCACGTCCTTTCTTTCTCTCAAAGGCGGGTTCATTTTAAAGTTTGTGTCATAAGTCAATAATCTTGTTTCATCTAATGTAAAATGATGTGGTGCAACTTCGGCAGTAACTTTAACACCCATTTTTTTTGCATCCCGTACCATTTGCACTCCCCTTTTTGTACTGATATGTGCAATATGAACTTTGCTGTTTGTATATTCAGCCATTAAAATATCTCTCATAATAATAAGATATTCTGCAATTGAAGGTGCAGGTTTTAATCCAAGCTGTGTAGAAATAACACCTTCATTGACACCACCACCAGCCATAGAATTATCTTCGCAATGCTCAATAATTGGAACATCAAACATCTTTGAATATTCCATCACCCTCTTTAATATGGCAGCAGACTTAATAGCTACACCGTCATCAGAAAAGGCAACCGAACCATTTTCCATTAATTCAAACATAGAAGAAAGTAATTCACCTTCCCTGTTTTTAGTAGCTGCAGCAATTACAAAAACACTTGTCAGTTCATTTGATGCTTTTTGTTTTATTGAAGAAATAACTTCGGCAGAGTCAATTGTGGGAGTTGTGTTAGGCATACAACCTATTCCGGTAAAACCTCCCCTTGCAGCGCTCCTACAGCCGCTTACAATCGTTTCTTTATCCTCTCTCCCCGGCTCCCGCAAATGAACATGCATATCAAAAAAACCGGGTGCAGCAATAACCCCGTCTAAGTCAAATGTTTTCACATCATCATCTACTTTAATATTTTTACCAATCTTCGTAATTATACCGTCTATAATTTCCAAATCATTTTTTTTATTATTTAACTTTTGATAAGGATTTAATAGGTCGATATTTTTTAATAAAATTTTCATTTTTCCAACATTAATTTTTACCGAGCAGCGATAATACTGCCATTCTTACCGCCACCCCGTTAGTTACCTGGTCAAGAATAACTTGATTGTTTCCGTCTGCAACTTCAGGTGATAATTCCACACCGCGGTTTATCGGACCTGGGTGTAATATTAATATATTTTCATTATTGTTTTTAATTCTCTGTTCCGTTATTCCAAAATAATTTGTGTATTCTCTTATTGAAGGAAAATTTTTCCCGGCGTCTCTTTCTAATTGAATCCTGAGTACATTCAAAATATCATTTTCTCTAATTGCTTTATCAATGTTGTTATAAACCTTTGCACCGAATTTTTCTATATCACGTGGAATCATCGTGGAAGGTCCGCAAAAAGAAACATTAGCACCCAAAGTTTTTAATCCGAATAAATTAGAAAGTGCAACCCTGCTATGGGCAATATCTCCAACAATACAAATATTTAATCCTTTTATTCGCCCTAATTTTTCTTTTATAGTATAAATATCAAGCAAGCCCTGCGTGGGATGTTCGTGAGCACCGTCCCCGGCATTAATGATTACAGATTGAGAATATTTTGTTAAATAAAACGGAATACCCGCAGACGAATGTCTAACAACAATCATATCAATATTCATCGCTTCTATATTTTTAACAGTGTCTTTGAATGATTCTCCTTTGGATAGGCTGCTGGAAGAAGATGAAAAATTTAATACATCTGCAGAAAGTCTTTTTTCGGCTAGTTCAAAAGACGTTCTTGTTCGTGTGGAATCTTCAAAGAAAATATTGGCAATTGTTTTACCTGATAAATCAGTTAGTTTTTCTTTTGATGTTTGAAAATGTTCCTTAAACTTTTTTGTGGATTTTAATATTATTTCAATATCTTCTTTTGGTACATTTTGTAAGCCAATAAGATGTTTAATATGTAATGACATTTTTATTAAAGATAAAAAAGTTTAAAATTATTTTAATTTCTAATTTAATACTTTTTTCATACATCTGTCCGAAATTTTGTTGAGGATATAATTTGATAAAGTATTGGTGTGTAACTTGACACATTAATTCCCTTTTGATTTTAACAAAAATAATAATGATTCTAATAAATTAATTGTCCAAGGGACTCTTACAGAGGACTACTATCGCAGCCCTGTTCGTCCGACTACGAATGCAGTTGAATTTTGGAATCTTGTATTTGTGTGGCGTAAATAAAGAAGTTATAACTTACGTAATGACATCGAAGCCAAATGACATAATAAC
>DRJC01000024.1 GCA_011052365.1 Ignavibacteria bacterium | reverse complement strand
TTTATTGCGAGGATTGTTCCGAAATTGAGACTTGTGAAAACTGTTCTGTCCCTATGGTTTTTCATATTAATAAAAATATGCTGATGTGTCATTACTGCGGGCTGATTAAAAAAGTACCGAATGCCTGCACACACTGCGGATCTCTTTCCATAAAATATTTTGGAACGGGGACGGAAAGAGTAGAAGATGAATTGGAGTTTTATTTCCCGGACGCAAGAATTAGAAGAGTAGACTCCGATACTGTTTCAAGGAAAAATTCATTAAGTAAAATTTTGTATGCTTTCGGTAATGGACAAATTGATATTCTCGTCGGAACACAAATGGTCTCAAAGGGTTTGGATTTTTCACGGGTAACTTTAGTTGGTGTTGTAGCTGCTGAGACGAGTCTTTGGCTACCGGATTTTAGAGCAGACGAAAGAACTTTTCAATTGCTTACTCAAGTTTCAGGTAGATCGGGGAGAAGCGATAAAAAAGGTGAGGTGCTGATTCAAACTCAAAATGATTCCAATCCGACATTACAGAAAGTATTAAGGAACGATTATGAGGGACTGTACAAAAATGAAATTTATCACAGGGAGAAATTAAAATATCCACCGTTTGTAAGGCTTGTACTTATTGAGGCAAAAGACCTAAATGAAAAAAGAGCAAAGGGTGCAATAAATGATTTTTACAACGCACTGATCCCCTATAAAAAATGGTTAAAAATATCTAAACCGACTTACGCCATAATTGCAAGACTTAAAGGCTTTTACAGGTTTCAAATTTTAATAAAAAGCGATAGAACTGTTGACCCCGGAGGTGCAATTTTAAGAAAAGCAATTTTGGACAGTATGTCTAATTACAAACGTAAGTCAATTTTTAAAGATGTTAAATTATTTTACGATGTTGACCCGCAGAGTATAATGTGATAATATTTTTCATTTTTATTTCTTCGAACTTTAGAGATTATGTTAAAATTATATGTCAAGTATATGAACTCATTCCTCGTAATAAATTATAATGTGGCTAAAGCCCAGCTATGTTTTTAAGTGAATAAACCGTCACATAAATGTGACGGAAATATTAAGATTTCAAACATTGCCGTCCCGTTTTAACGGACGGTTTGAAAATTTATAAAAGCATTTCGGCTTTAGCCACATTAACTTGTTTGCTAATTTGACAGCATTCCTATGGGAGAAGAGGTGAGTTCTTTTTGTTGCAGTGCAATTTTCACACAGCTTCTTTATCTGCCTACAGGCAAAAGCAGTAACCCGGTAAAAATAATTTAAAACTTATTCATCACTTCTATAACTTTATAAATATCATCTTTAGTGTGCCCGTACGAGATGGGGAGACTTAGAATTGTGTTATGTATTTCATCGGACACAGGAAAAGTTTCCGACTCCCAAAATCCTTTTGTTGCATTTTGTTTGTACGGTGGAATCGGGTAATGAATCTCAGTTTTAATTTCATTCTTCAGAAGATAATCTTTTAATTCATTTCTCTTTGGATGTCTTATACAATAGATGTGATAAATGTCATAATAATCTTTATCAATAACCGGTTTAATAAAATCATCTTTCAAATCTTCGAAATAAATTTTTGCCAGATTTCTTTTGTGAGAATTTATATCATCCAAATGTTTTAGTTTTATTTTTAGTAACGCAGCCTGTATTTCATCCATTCTTGAATTAAAACCTGCAAGTTCATTTTGATATTTTATATTTGAACCGTAGTTACGTAATTGTTTTAAAATCTGTGTATAACTTTCATTATTAGTAGTAACACAACCTGCATCTCCAAATGCTCCAAGATTTTTTGTCGGGTAGAAACTGAATGCCGCCATATCGCCGAAAGAACCGGTTACTTTATTTTTATATTTTGCTCCATGAGATTGTGCGCAGTCTTCGATTATTTTTAGATCATTTTTATTTGCCATATTTATAATTGGGTCCATATCACAGGACTTACCGTAAAGATGAACCACCAAAATTGCTTTTGTGTTTGAATTTATTTTCTCTTCGATTTTATCCGGGTCTATATTATATGTATTTATATCCGGTTCTACCAATACCGGTTTTAAATTACAGTGAATAATAGCAAGGATGGTTGCTATGTATGTGTTTGATGGGACTAATATCTCACTGCCTTTTTCAAGGTTTAAGGACTTAACCGAAAGGGTTAATGCATCCAATCCCGAACCGACGCCGACACAACTTTTAGTACCGACGTATTTTGCAAAATCATTTTCAAATTCGGTTACATTTTTTCCCAGTATAAACCAGCCGCTGTCTAAAACCGTCTTAAAACTTTCCAATAACTCGTCCCGGAATTTTTGATTTACTTTTATAAGATTTTCATATTCAATCATTTATATCCCTCAAAAATATAGTCACCGGGGTTAAACTCAGTAGATGCGAAAACAATAAACACAGCATCTTTAGTAAAATGGTGCATCACGTGCCAATCTTCGGGTTCGAGTATCAAACATTTTTTTGGATGGTCTAAAAGGAAATCTTCTTCTTTAGTTCCGTCATTATTTGTAACTATGCAGCTACCGTGAAGACAGATTGCTGCCTGCCGCGTAGTTTTGTGCCTGTGTCCTCCACGTGCAGAATTATCAACTCCGTAGATGTAAAAAATTCTTTTAATAGGAAATGGTATCTGATTTTCAATTACCGTCAGATTGCCTCTATCATCGGA